>CAUUUY010000063.1:0-8563 GCA_963548305.1 uncultured Oribacterium sp. | reverse complement strand
TAAAGCGGGTAATGCCGCAGGCTACTGCGGCCTTTGCCACCTGCAAAAGCTCCTCATAAGTCAGCAAACGCTCCATGGGAAGAGGATTCTCCAGCCCATTGGGCATACAATATTGGCAATGCAAATTACAGCGGTCCGTAATGGACATTCGCATATAATTGATTTTTCTTTGGAACTTATCCTCCATCTTCTACTCTCCCGACAGCTTGACACTGTTTTTCTTGCTCTAATAAATCGACTCAATGGCTAGTAGCCACTATTCTCTATGAATATCGACTCTTACAATCAATTCCGATACTCTAATATCTCTCCAAAAGAATCTCCAAGATTCCGCCGCAAACCATTCCCTCTTCCGCGGCAGCATCATCCGTTAAATCCACATGATACAATAGGCCTTCCGGGGCATTTTCCAGAAAAAGCTCCCGGCTTTTCTGAATCACCTCCGCCTCTGCACAGCCCCCTCCTATTGTGCCGGTAATCTCTCCCAGGGGATTGATGGACATCTTCGTGCCTACCGAACGGGGAGCGGAGCCCTTTCTTTCGATAATGGTGGCCAGTACCAGCTTCTCTTCCTTTTCCACCGCATCCAGAATTTCCTCGCTGTAGCCGATGGTATTTTTGCCGGCGCTCTTCACCCCTACAATCTCCGCCATAATGGAAAGGGCAATTTCCTCCGGACTTTCCGCTCCGATTTTCAAACCGATGGGACTATGAAGAGAATCCAGAAGCTCCTGAGAAAATCCCTCTTCCAAAAGATTCTTCTTAATCATAGCCACTCTTCTTCTGGAGCCCATCATACCCATATAGGCCTTGGGCTTTTCCAGAATTCTTCGAAGGCAAATCTGATCATGCACATGGCCTCTGGTCAGAATCACAAAGTAGCTGTCTCTGTCTCCTTCCAAGCCGTCCAAAGCCTTGGCAAAGTCCTCGCAAATCACCCTGTCTGCCCCTGCCTTTTCCGCTTCCTTGGCAAACATCGGTCTATCCTCAATACAAGTCACAGAAAATCCCAGCATTTTCCCAAGACGAATGGTGGCAATGGCTACATGTCCCGCACCGCAGATTACCAGCTTTTTCTCTGACGCCAGAGTTTCCGCAAAGAATTTCCCCTCTCCCAGAGAAAAAATCCCCGCCTTACGATTGGCCCAAAAACATTCTTCCCTGTCCTTTTCTGAGGTAAAGAAAGGAAATTTCGGGCTATGGCTTAGGCATTTTCCGGCAGAAAACAAGGCCAATTCCCCCAAGCTGCCTTCCGCTAAGGAGTGAAACAATACATTTTCCTCCTGAGAATTCAGCCCGGCAATCTCCCTGATGATTTCTTTTCTTGCTTTCTCCATCTGCCTAACCTTCTTTCCTGGCAAAACGTCTTATTGCTAAACGTCCTATCGCGAAATGTCCTATCGCGAAACCTCTTATAGATCATTCGTTTTATAGCTAAACTGTCTTATAGCAAACCGCCCTCTCCCAGGGCATCAATTTCTTGCTTCTTTACAATATCCCCTGCCATGATTCGCGGTAATACCAGGTCAAAAACCGTGGTGGGACAAAACATAATACTGCCGGGAAGCCCTAATACCGGTACCTTTCCCTTGGCATAGGCCAGCATAAACATGGAACCGGGTAGAACCGGCGCCCCGTAGCTTACCACCTCTTCCGTGGACAGACGAATTGCCAAGGGAGTTCGGTCATCCGGATCTACGGACATTCCTCCCATACAGATGACCAAATCCGCGCCCTGTTTTAGAAAGTCTTGAATTGCCTCTTTCTCCTGCTCCACATCATCCGGACAGGTCACATGGCCGATAATATCCACCGGATAGGGGGAAAGCTTCTCCCGTACCACCGGGGTAAAGGTATCTTGGATTCTTTTGTAAAAGACTTCATTTCCGGTGCTGATGAGTCCCACCTTTTTCTTCTCAAAGGGAAGAAGCTGTAAAATGCCACCCTCCGGCGCAATCTTCTTCACTTCCTCCATCTTCTCCCGCTCTATAGAAAGGGGGATAATTCTGGTACCGGCAAAGGCCTCTCCCTTTTTGATGAAGCTGTGGTTCTTCTTGGTGGCCATCATCATTTGACCGAAAGAATTCAGGGCAAAAAGCTTCTCCGATTGAATCTTCAGCATCCCGTCGCAGTCGGCGATAAACTCGATTTTCCCTTCCTTCACCTCGGAGGGGTGCATATTTTCACTCTGTCCCATTTCATAGAGCATGGCTGCCGCATCGTTTTCGTGAAGGATGTCCTCCCCCTCTTCCCAGATGTAAATGTGGTCCTTTCCCACAGAAAGAAGCACGGGAATATCCTCCTCCCGAATCACATGCCCTTTTCGAAAAACGGGCCCCTTCTTCTCTCCCTTAATAATCTGGGTAATATCCTGGCAGAGGGTTTTTCCCACTGCTTCTGTAGTTTTGAGTTCTCTCATGGGAAACTCCTTTCCGGCTTTTCATCTCTATCGCATAATACCGCAGGCTATGCAGGCAATACTGGTGAAAAATCAAAACAATCAATAAGGCTCTTGTTTTTGGAATCTAAATATTTTTTAGATTGACAAAAAATTGTTATTCTTCATATTATACGGTCTCTCTTATAGAAAAGCAAGATTTGTCCAAGGGATTTCCCCGGAATTATCCGGCTTCTTCCCCCCTGTATTTTCCTTAATTCTCTACGAAAACATCGATTTCTCGCCATTTTTTCCTGCTTACCCTTGTCTTCCCATGGAAAGTCCGGTTTTTCTTCCACTTTCTATTTATAGTATTACTCTATAAGTTTGGAGCTTTTTTACAAGCCCCTTCATTTTGTGCTTCTGCACAAAATACTTCGTTATTTTTGTATATTTCAAACAAGTCCGCTTCTATATCTTCGACATTCTTTTCCTCTAGTTTTCTTTACCCTGGAACGGCTTTGTTTTTCTTCATCTTCGGAAAGCCAGCATTTTTAAGCACAAAAAAAGGAGCTGCAAAAATTACAGCCCCTAAATCTTATACTCCGCTTGCGGAAAGCAATTCCACAAGGGCTCCTCGTAGGGATTCCGAGGTACAGCGGGAGTGTACTGCTCCCAAAACCTCCGCCCTGCTCTTCTTTCCCAATTCCTCCAGGCAAGCATAAATCCTTGTCTTTTCGTCATAGGAAATCTGGGCATTCTGCAGAAGCGTAAAGGCTCTATTCTGTAAGAGCTTATTTTCCTGTGCCTCTCTCTTTTCCCGGTCATAGCGATAGCGAAGACAAATGCCTTCCTTTCCATCCCAGGCAGGAAGGGAAAGGAGCAAAGCGTCCTCCTCTTCCAGATAATCCCCTACTTCTACCGGAAGCTCCGTATCGCCGTAGGTCAGGCTTAAGCCTTCTAAAGAGGGAACCCCTCTTAGGTGCAGAAGGAAGAGTCTCTCTTTGGGAAGGGCATTTTCATTTCCCTCCACCGGGGAAATGTGCAGTACCTCCTCCACGGAACCGCCCTTACTTTCATGTCGAAGGGAAAATCTGGTAAATGCCCAATCTTCTTTACGGAAGTCGGCAAACTCATGCTCGTCCTCCGCCAGACAGAAGCTTCCGTCTGCCCCGGAGAAGATATGAAGCTCCATAAGCTCCGGCGCATCCACTGCATTGCCCTCTTCTCTACCGTCCAGAGGAAGAATAGTACCCTCTTTAGCAAGAACCGGAATGCTTTCCAGGCTGCGGTACAGCTCCAGTTCTCTTCCTCCCGTAAGCTTTTCTCCGGTAAAGAAATCTACCCAGCGTCCCTCCGGAAGCCATGCCTTCACTTTTCCTAAGCCACTGACAGGATCCTCCTTTTCCGTAATGGGGGCACAAAGCAGCTCCGTTCCGAAGTAATACTCATTTTTGTAATCGTACAATCCGTCCCAGGGCTTCTCCTCGTAGTACAGTGGCAAAATCAAAGGACGTCTTTCCACATGAGCAAGATAGTTCATGGTGTAAAGATAAGGCACAAGCGCCTTTCTCAAACGAAGGAAATTCTTGGAAACAGCCTCCGCATCCCGACTGTACTTCCAGGGCTCCTTTCCGTTAAAGGCATTGTTGGTACTGTGCAAGCGCATAATGGGAGAAAAGACCCCAAGCTGTACCCAACGGGTAAAGAGGGAATCATCCCGCACTCCCCACATATGTCCCCCGATGTCATGACTCCACCAGCCGTAGCCGATATTGCTGGCTGTGGCGGTAAAATAGGGCTGAAAATCCAGGCTTTCCCAGGAAATCACCGTATCTCCGGAGAAGCCGATGGGATAACGATGGGAGCCGGGACCGGCGTAACGGGAAAGAATCAAGCCGCGCTTCTCTCCATTTTCCCCCTTATTATCCTCATAATGATAATGATTCAGCATCCAAAGAGGGTCCAAGCCCTTCATGCCGGAATTCTCTCCCTGCTGCCAGTCAATCCACCAAAAGTCCACCCCGTCCTTTTCCATCGGGTGATGCACAAAACGAAAATAACCTTCTCTAAACTTCTCATTCAAAAGGTCGAAAAGCACCGGCTCTTCTTCCTTTTGATTCACACCCATAAACTCCGCAAAGGCAGGGTAGCAATCCTCAAAAGCCCGGACGCCATCCGCAGGATGAACATTTAAGGTGCACTCCATGCCTCTGTCCTTCAAAGCCTTTAGGAAACGGGGAGGGTCAGGGAATAGCTCCCTGTTCCAGCTATAGCCAGTCCAGCCGGTACCGTATTTCTCCGGCACCTTGGTGATGTGCCAGTCCATGTCGATTACCGCCACCTGGAAGGGAATATTTTCCTCTTGAAAACGGTCCATCAGCTCCAGATAGCTTTCCTCGGAATAGACAAAGTAACGGCTCCACCAGTTCCCCAAGGTATAACGGGGAAGGAGAGGAACGTCTCCGCTAAGGTGGAAAAAGTCCTTTAATGCCGCCTTATAGTCCGTGCCATAGGCGAAGAAATACAGGTCGATTGCCTCAGAATCCTCTCGAACAAAGAACTTATCATCTTGATAAAGCATGCTTTTACTGTCATCCAAAACAGAGAAGAGCTGCCGGGAAACGATTCCTTCTCCAAGGGGCAGGGCACCGTCTATGCCGTCCAGGGTTCTGGCCGTACCCTTTAAGCTCTCGATTTTATCCCCATAATGCCAAAGGGCGGAGGTATTTCCCGCATCTCCGCTAACGAAAATCCGAAGATTTTCACTGCTGAAGGCTCCTCCCTTATAAATCAATCGAAGATATTTGGTTCGAAGAATTCCTTCTCCCTGCTTCCCCTCTTCCCAATGGAATTCTGCAGCAGGAAAGCTGCGGTTTACCGCCATCTGGCTCTTCCCATCCACAAAACAGCCCTTTTCACTGTATTCCAGGCGCAGCAGTCTTTCTGTCAGCACGGTAAAACGAAAGTGCTTTCCCCTGATTTGATTCCCTTCTCTGATTCCTTCCATAGCCTTTCCTTCCCTCTTAGGCAAATGTCTTTCTGCCTTACTTTCTCTTTCCCGAAGATAGGCCGTCCTGTCTTTCTGTTTTCTTTCTCTTTCCAGAAAATAGAGCTTCCTATCTTTCGTCCTTTTCCTCTAAGAAAAATAGCTTCCAAAATTCCTTCTTCCGGGATTTTGAAAGCTAATTTTTGTATTAAGCTGTTGCTAAAGCCTTCTCCAATACCTTCTTTACATTTTCCTTGGCTTCTTCAAACTTCTCTCCGATATGGGACTCATAAATCTTCTCCTCTGCCACAAACATAGCGGGAGTTGCCCAGTAATCATAGTGTTCTGCAATTTCAGGGTGTAAGCCCTCATCAATCTCCTCGAACTCCACCTTTCCGTAGGCAGGATTCTCCGAAATCAATTCCTCTCTGGCCTTTCTTGCCTGTGCGCAGTAAGGACAACCATTAACATAAAAAAACTTTACCTTTGCCATCTTTTCTTCCTCCTTGGATTCTTTAATCTTTTCCCATCAGACTACTGTATTTCCTTTTCGAAAACAATGCCGGAAAAGAAAATCTTTCTAAAATATCTCTTAAAGCTCCTCCAGGGCCTCCTTTAAGAGCTGGTAAGAGTAGTGCTGAGCCTTCTCTTCATAAATGTAGGAGTTAACAATCAGCTCGTCAAAATGCACTCTCTCCCGCACTTCCCGCATTTTCGCCTGCACCTCTTCCTTGGTGCCGATAAAGGAAAAGGCGCCCATCCGTTCCACGATTCTCTTTTCCTGATGAATCAGCTCCTCGGTAAATGCCACCGGGCCGAAGTGGGGCACTCGTACCGCCTCCACATAATCCTTCCAAACCTCTTCCATGGACTGCACCGGAGGAAGTAAGCCCTGGGACTGATTGGTAATGATGTTTAAGAAGGCCTGCCACTGGGTAGTAGCCAAGGACTCCGCCTCCTCCTTCGTATCCGCAAGAATCGCATTTGCCCCCAAAATCACATAGGGCTTTTCCAGCACATCGGAAGGCTTGAAATTCTCCTGATAAATCCGAATGGCAGTCTCCATCATGGTCGGAGCGAAGTGGGCCGCAAAGGAATAGGGAAGTCCCAGTCTTGCCGCAAGATAGGCACTGTCGGTACTGGAACCCAAAATATACAGGGGAATGTTAAGCCCTGCTGCCGGGTAGGCATGCACCACCTCCGTGTCCCGGAAATACTCTGAAAGCTCCATCACCTCCCGCTCAAAATCCGACTCTCTTCCCACACCTCTTCGGATGGCTCTGGCTGTTTCCAAATCCGTTCCCGGAGCACGGCCAAGCCCCAAGTCTACCCTGCCCGGATAGAGGGTTTCCAAGGTGCCGTACTGCTCCGCCACCAGATAGGGGCTATGGTTCGGCAGCATCACCCCTCCGGAACCGATTCTGATTTTTTCCGTATTGCTTAAGGCATACTGGATCAAAAGCTGGGTAGCACTGCTGGCTACGGAATGGGTATTATGATGCTCTGCAATCCAGTAACGGGTATATCCCAGCTCCTCCGCCTTCTTCGCCAGATTCACCATCCGATCCATGGCCTCTTTATAGCTTTCTCCCTGCCTCAGGGGAACCAAATTCAAAATCGATACCTTCATCTTACTCTTCTCCTCCACGAATCAAATCCTCAAAGCTTCCGGACACAAAGGCACATAAGTCCTTTGGAGAGAGACCGATTTGCAGACCTCTCTTACCGGCGGAAACATAGATTCTTTCCAGCTCCTCCCCCTGCTTTTGAAAGTAGGTGGGAAAATGCTTTTTCATGCCGATGGGGCTACAGCCTCCCCGAATATATCCGGTCAAAGGCTGAAGATCCTTCATGGGAATCATTTCCGCCTTCTTGTTTTGGGAGACCTTCGCCGCTTTCTTTAAGTCCACTTCCTCCAGCACCGGAATCACTGCCACAAAGTAGCCTGTTTTATCCCCCTTTAAGACCAGGGTTTTATAAATAATTTCCGGGGGAAAGCCCAATACGGAAGCCACATGCGCTCCGGACAAGTCCTCCTCATCCACCGGATACTCCTGCTCTACATAAGGAATTTTTGCCTTATCCAAAAGACGGCATACATTGGTTTTATTGTCCTTAGCCATTTTTCCCTCCTTTACTTACTCGCTTCGTGTTATACTAAAAAAATATGGAAAATATTTGAAAATCAGATTTTTAGCCTTACACATTTTACACCAAAGAACAAAAGAAAGGAAATCATGAAATCCTATTTAAAACATATATTCTATCCTGTCGCCTGCCTGCTTTTTTCCCTCTTTCTGGTCTTTATCCTCTTCGTCTCAGGCTTTGAGCTGGCCTGCTACGGAAATCCTTCTTATTATAGACAGGAATTTCAAAAATACCAAGTTCAAGAAGCTTTGCTGGAAAATCGGGGAGAGTCCATCCCCTTAGCGGATTTGGAAAAGGTTATGGGAGAGACCCTTCGCTACCTTCGGGGAGATCGGGAGAATCTCATTATCCCCGTTTCGGTAAATGGCGTGGAGCAAAACTTTTATCAGGAGGACGAAGCCTCTCACATGGCGGATGTACGGGTTTTGTTTACCCTAAGCCTCACCCTTCGCATGATGTTCTTCCTCTCCCTCTTGGCCATCGTCTTTCTCCTTGTGATTTTAGAGCACGGAAGGGCTCTTGCCATTCTGGGAAAAGGCTTCCTCTACTGCATGGCGGGTTTCTTGGCAATCTTACTGCTCTTCTTCCTCTATGCCAGTCAGAACTTTGACCAAGCCTTTACACAGTTTCATCTGCTCTTTTTCTCTCAGGGGAACTGGAGCTTTGACCCGGCTCTAAGCCGTATGATTAACATTATGCCGGAAGAATTTTTTCAAGATACCGCCTTTCGGATTCTACGATTCTTCCTGCTCCTGCTGCTGCCCTTTCTGCCTCTGGCATGGTTTTTCAAGAAGATGGGAAGGAATTGGGGGTATCCTTCGAAGCAGGAAGAGAAAATATAAAGGGAGAAAAATCAAGATTTGCTCCGGGCTATAGGTCTGAAATGTGGACACGCTCTCGCTGAACTCGCCCCTGCTAAGGGAAGGACTGTATTCATTAATGAGGGACGCTCCAATGCAGTGTAGGCATGGAATCGGGCACGCTCTCGCTAACTTCGCCTTCGCAGCGGATACTAAGCGAAAAACTTCGGTACCCTTGTTTTTCGCAAG
>CAUUUY010000062.1:0-8586 GCA_963548305.1 uncultured Oribacterium sp. | reverse complement strand
TAGGGCTATCGCCAAACGGTAAGGCAACGGACTCTGACTCCGTCATTTCAAGGTTCGAATCCTTGTAGCCCTGCGAAAAGCATCACGAATTGTGGTGCTTTTTTTTTATTGATCTTAATACGTATCGCTCCTGTAGACGGTGGTATCTTACCATTGGCTTATAGGACAAAATGTGTTAATGAAAACCCGTTCATACTTGGGATTCCATTATTCTATAAAATCAATTTAATACAAAATATCTAATAAATTTACAATATACTACTATTAATTTATTAAAAAAGACAAATTTAATGCCTTGTGCTATAGTGAAGTCATGAACGAAATATGGAAGAAAACGCAGGGGCCGAAAAAATGTACGTAGGATAAAAGCTATTTCTATCGATTCTATTATCTCCATAAGTTTAAGATTTCATCTTTACAATCCAAAATCATATCAAAGTCTAGGAGATTCATGCCAGGGAGGGCGTTGCAGCATTTGCTGAGAAAGGAGCGGGACATGCCTTCCCCAATGAAAAAACCTTCATTTAACGTTTCCAAAAACATGAAAAGAAACTGTATTGTTCTTGCCTGTATAGGAGCTCTTTTCCTGATTGGCATGACAGCCTTTGGTGCTTACAATAACCGGCCGGTGAAGATTCCGCTGGATAAGTTCTATCAGGTGGAATTTACCGGTGAAGATGGTCTGGGAGAGGGAAAGCTTATCTTTCAGAAAGAAGATTTTGAAAAAAATTATCTTGGAAAAATCAAGAGAAAAGGAAGATACAGCAAGAGAAGTAGAGGAATCTTCGGGATGATGACCAATCTTTTTCTGAAAGAGGCGGAAAAAGAGATTATATTGAGTGAAGTGGAGTATGCGGTAATGCAGCTTCCGGAGCTTTCCGAGGAGAGTCAATTGGAAAATGGAGATCATGTTTCCTTAAGCTGTAAAGAGGATTTATCCTGGATTGAGAAAAGCTATAACGTGAAGCTGCTTTGGGAGGATAAGGATCTGGTTGTTAAGGGGCTTTATGAGCGGACAGCAGTGAATCCCTTTGATTTTCTGGATATTCAATTTACGGGAAATTCTCCACAGATTAGAGCAGAGCTGAGCTTAAAGGATGCTCCCGCCTGGATGGAGCTTAGCGATGTGAATATCAGTAAAAGAGAAGGCCTTGCCTCCGGAGACAAAATCCAAGTTACTTTTTATCAGGAATTAACGAGAAAAGCGGAGAAAGAGCATATCTATTTTTTAGAAACAGAGAAAGAATATGAAGTTCCCAAGGCAAATGCCTACTGGACCAGTGGAAAAGATATTCCCGGAGACACATTAAGACTTCTACAGGAAGCGTTTATGGATTCTTTACGTAAGGAGATGATTGGGGGAACAGCAGAGGAATATATCGATCTTTCCGGCATATCCGTACAGTATTTGGGAAATTATTTTCTCAGTCGAAAAGAAGATGCACCGGTGCTCGGTCACAACAGGCTATTCCTGCTTTTTGAAATCCATGTGCCTTTAAAACTGAAGGATGGAAGCCTACAAAATATTCAGTATTTTAATGGAATAGAATATCAGGATTTGCTTATGGATCAGGACGGAAAAGCACTGGTAAAGCCGGAGGACGGCATTGGAAAGGGAGTTGTTCATCCCATAGCCTTTCCCCTGGGAGAGGATGGTTCTCTGTATTTGTACGGATATAAAGATTATGCCGAGTTTTATAAGCAGGAGATATTCCCACTCCTTACGGATTACAGGGGAGAAGACAACAGCTTAAAGGCCCCTGAGTCTGTTTCCGGAGCTACCGTTCAGCTACCTTCCGAATCATCCGGGGAGAGTTCTGCAGAAGCGTCTGCCGATAGCGCAAATCCCACAATGGGTACTTCAGCGGAGGCATCTGCCAAATCGGAATCTAATGCATCCGCGATAGCTTCTTCCGAGAGTTCCTCTTAAGACATTCTGTTTGGTAACTAGGGTGAAAACCTGGATATATAGAAGAGATCGAAGGGAGGAAAATCTATGGCATAAAAGAAGAGATAAAAGCAAAAACTATTTTTGTAACCTGACAAAATAAATCGAATTTTTCTATCTAAAAAGAGTCGAAAAATCAGAAAGAATAGCTTCTATAGCAGGCATATTTCTTTCCGTTTTTTCGGCTCTTTTCTTTGAAGCGGAAATTTTCTAGATTTTACATTTACTTAAAGCAGCTTCATCCGCAAGTACGGTAACATGGGGATGGAATTGTAGAATGGAAGCAGGGACAGAGGGGGTAACCGGTCCTTCCAAGACTCTCTGTAAAATATCCGCCTTATCCTTTCCGGAAACCATTAAGAGAATTTTTTTGGCTTTCATAATGGTGCCGATTCCCATGGTGTAGGCCTCTTTGGGAACTTCTTCTTTAGAAGAGAAGAAGCGCTGATTGGCCTCGATGGTTTCTTCGGCAAGCTGTACACAGTGGGTTTCCCTTGGGAAAGAATCACTTGGCTCATTAAATCCGATATGCCCATCATGTCCAAGTCCCAGAATCTGTAAATGGATTCCTCCTAATTTACGAATCAGAGCTTCATACTCAAGGCAAGCCTTATTCGCGTCTTCCAGAAGGCCGTTGGGAACGGCAGTGTTTTCCATAGGAATATTCACGTGCTGAAACAGCTCTTGATTCATAAAATAGCGGTAGCTGTGGCTGTCCTCCGGAGCAAGACCTCTGTATTCATCTAGGTTCACGGTACGTACTGCAGAAAAATCCAGACGTCCCTCCTGATATAATTCTCTTAAAACCTGATAGGCACCGATGGGAGTGGAGCCTGTGGCTAAGCCCAAAACCGGGTGCTCTCTTTGGGTAATTTCTGCCGCAATCAGCATGGCGGCTTTTTTGCTGAGAACCGAGTAATCCTTTACCTTTTCAATCCGAAACATGGGAGTCCCTCCTTGCAATCTGCGTTTTTTTCATAGTAGCAAAAAGAAATGGGGTATACAATAGAAAATCCTAAGCAGAATCTAGGAAAAACTACGGTGGGTATTACAATGGAAAAAATTATGCTATACTAGGCAGATAGTTACGTAAAGGAGGATGGAATGAGAGTACAAAAGGGATATCAAAAGAATTTTTGCAGACGTTTTTTGTCGGGAATGGCGTTTCTTTTTCTGTTCTTTCTCATGGGAACAGGAATTTCCCGGGCAGAGGGAAGATGGGAGCAGGAAGGACAGAGTTGGTACTATTATTCTTCGGACAATAAAGAAAGCTACACCGGTTGGGTGCAGTCTTCTGTGGATAACCGTTGGTATTATTGCTTAAACAGTAAAATGCAGACTGGCTGGGTCAGCTGGAACGGGAAATGGTATTTTCTGAACAGTGACGGCGCTATGGCGGAGAAGCAGTATGTAGGAAACTTCTATTTGGGAGAGGATGGAGCGGCTCTTATTTCCGCAGAAACACCGGATCAGAGAAAGACTTCGGAAAACGGCTCTCTTCTAAGGAAGGGAAAGCCCATGCAGGAGTTAAATGAGAAAACCGCGAAATACATCTCCGTTTTGATGGAGCATCCGGACGCCAAGGCTTTCTTTGACAGCCCCAATCAGTTAAGTCTGGAAGAAGGGAACGGCTATCCCTTTGTGATTTTCAAGAAAATGAGTTTATACGATAGAAAGTCCGGAGAGCTTCTGTATGCCGGGGATGCGGCTTTTCATAAGAATGCGGTAATTGAATACAACAGCGGAAGTGGGAAGAAGATGATTTCTGTCATGGATCTTATGATGATTCGTGGTGTTGCGGGAGAAAGAGTGTTCATCGATCCGGCAGGCTATATTACCTATGTAGCGGGAGGCGTGGAATGACCTTACAACAGCTTCGTCAGGTCATTGCGGTAGCCGACTACGGCTCCATGAACGAGGCGGCGAAGCAGCTGTATCTGACCCAGCCCAGCTTAAGTGCTACCATCAAAGCGGTGGAAAGGGAAATCGGGATAGAAATCTTTACCAGATCCAACCGGGGGATTATAGCCACTCCGGAAGGGGAGGAATTTCTGGGCTATGCCAGACAGGTGTCTGAACAGTACCAGTTGATGGAAGACAAATATCTTTCCGGAGGACCCCAGAAAAAGAAATTCAGTGTTTCCATGCAGCACTATACCTTTGCGGTGGAGGCCTTTATTCGGCTACTTCGACAGTATGAGGAAAACAATGTCTATGAGTTTTCCATTTTTGAGGGCAGAACCATTGACGTTATTGAAAATGTCCGTAAGCAAATCAGTGAACTGGGTATTATCTATGAAAATGACTTCAATGAAAATGTCATCGGAAAGATTTTACGAGAGGGAGACCTGGAATTTGTGCCCCTCTTTTCTTGCAGAATATATGTTTTCATGGCGAAGTCCAATCCTTTGGCAAAGAAAAAACTCATTTCCATGGAGGATTTGATGGATTATCCCTGTTGTACCTTTGACCAGGGGGAGAGAAATTCCTTCTATTTTGCAGAAGAAGTTTTAAGTACCTATGATTACAAGAAGTTCATCAAGGTAAATGATCGAGCTACGATTTTAAATCTGATGGTGGGCTTAAACGGTTATACGCTCTGTTCCGGTATTATTTGTCAGGAATTAAACGGACCGGAGTATATTGCGATTCCCTTGGACACAGAAGAAACCATGCGAATCGGCTATATCAAAAATAAGAAGATGCATCTTTCCGAGCTTGGAAAAAAGTACGTGGAAGAGCTGAAAAAATACAAGGTTCAAGATGAAACAGACAGTATTTAGAGGGAGAAGCCTTCTCCCGGAAAGGAACGGCAATGTTTGATTGGCTAATGCCCTTTTTTTATATTCTGAGCGCTACGGGAGTGGCGGAAGCCCCTTCCGGTTTTTCCATAGAACAAGTTCTTCAGCCTCCATTGCTGTATGCCTGTATCGGGGGGCTGATTCTTTTCTTTATTCTTCTCTTTCTCCTTCTGCGTTTTTTGAGAAAAAGAAGGCATAAAAAGGCACTGGAATATCATATTGATGAGAAAGACAAATACCATGTTCGCCTGGAAGCGAAGAATCTATCCACCCTGCTTCCGCCTCTTTTGGAAGGTTTGGGAGGAAAAGAAAATATTCAGTCTTTACGAAGTGAGAACAGAAGGTTGAAGATAGGGATCAAAGACTATGATTTGGTGAAGGAATCCTGCATTCGTGAGGCGGGCTTTCCGGGGCTGATCCGTCCCAGAAAAGATGAAGTGCAGATTATCGTGGGAGAGGATGCGGAGGAGCTTAAGAATCGTCTTGGGCAGGAGCTTTCTCTTTCTTAAACGGATCTTCGGAAGGAAAAGCCGCGTAAGTTCGAAGGGAAAAGCCGAGTATGTTCGAAAGGGAAAGCCGAATAGCTTCGAAAGTGAAAAGCGAATAGAATCGAAAGGGAATGTCGAATAGAATCGGAAGGGAGGAAAAGTGAAAAAGAGCTACGAATTGGATATGACCACGGGGGCAATTCTTCCTAAAATGCTTAAATTTTGTTTTCCTCTGATGTTTACGGGGATTTTACAGCTGCTTTTCAATGCGGCGGATGTCTTTGTTGTGGGAAAATATGTGGGAGCTGTGGCAATGGCGGCTGTAGGCACCTCGGGGCCGATTATAAACCTGCTGGTTAACCTTTTTTTAGGCCTGTCCGTGGGGGTAAACGTTACTGTTGCCCGGTATATCGGAGCTGATAAGAGAAAAGACGTGGAGGAGCTGTTGGCTACAGCCTATACTACGGCTTTGCTTTCGGGATTTTTGCTTCTTCTAATTGGAAATTTACTGATTTCTACAATTATCCTGGGGATGAATACCCCGAAGGAAGTGGTGCCACAGGCGGAGACCTATCTTCGCTACTTTTCCTTAGGAATTCCCTTTATGGTGCTGTATGATTTTTTGGCTGCGGTATTTCGGGCAGTGGGAGACACAAGGCGTCCTCTCTATGTGCAGATTCTGGCAGGTCTTTTGAATCTGGCTCTCAATTTAAACTTCGTGATTCAGTGGAAGATGGGGGTTGCCGGAGTGGCCGTTGCCACCAGTATTTCTCAACTTTTTTCCGCCGTTGTTTTAGCGGTTTTACTGGCAAGAGAAAAGGATGCTTTGCATCTTCATCCTCTTCGTTTTCGTATTCATCGGGACAAATTAAAAAAGATTGTCTCCATAGGGCTTCCGGCGGGGATACAGGGAACTTTATTCTCCATTTCCAATGTACTGATACAATCCGCCATCAATACCTTCGGCTCTCAGGCCATGGCGGCGGCAACTATTTCCGCCAATCTGGAAGGCTTTGTTTACATTTCCATGAACTCCGTATCCCAGGGGCAGATGTCATTTGTCAGTCAAAACCTTGGGGCGAAGAAATACAGTAGATTAAACGGTATTTTGAAAAGCAGCTTAACCCTGATTTTCAGCATTGCCCTTCTGACCTGCGTGATTGTTTTCTTCTTTGGAAGAAATCTGGCGGGAATATTCACGAAGGATGCGGAGGTTTTGCAATACGCCAAGGAACGTTTGGAGATTATTATTTATCCCTATATGATTTTTGGCATGATGGATACTCTGGTGGGAGCGCTTCGCGGCTTTGGCTGCAGTCTTCAACCTATGTTTATCAGCTTGGTGGGAATTTGCTTAAGTCGTGTGTTTTATGTCATGGTACTCTTTCCTATGGAATTCTTCCATGGCTTACGCCCCTTATACGTAAGTTATCCGGTAAGCTGGATGATTACTGCCTTTTCCCTGTGGATTATGTATTTCTATATCAGAAAACAGTATCCCAAGGTCGACTATCGTTAGGAGAAAGAAGATGGAAAGAAATTTTACGTTACTGACAGACTTTTATGAGCTCACCATGATGCAGGGCTATTTGAAAAGCGGCAAACACAAGGAGAAAGTAATTTTCGATATGTTTTATCGAAAGAATCCCTGTGGAAACGGCTTTGCCATTTGCTGCGGTTTGGAGCAGGTGGTTGAATATATCCGCAATCTGAATTTTAGTGAAGAAGATATTGATTATCTTCGGAGTTTGGGAACCTTTGATGAAGATTTTATTGAATATCTTCGAGGTTTCCACTTTACCGGAGATATCTATGCCATTCCGGAAGGAACAGTAGTCTTTCCTAAGGAACCCTTAATCAAGGTAATTGCTCCGGTGATTGAGGCTCAGTTGGTGGAAACTGCCATTTTAAATCTGGTCAATCACCAGTCTCTCATTGCCACAAAGGCTTACAGGGTGGTGCATGCGGCTCAGGGAGATGGGGTAATGGAGTTCGGTTTACGAAGGGCTCAGGGACCGGATGCGGGAATATACGGTGCCAGAGCCGCGGTTATTGCAGGATGCATCGGTACTTCCAACGTTTATGCGGGACAGAAATTCCGTGTGCCTGTGTTGGGAACCCATGCTCACTCCTGGATCATGTCCTTCCCGACAGAATTAGAGGCATTTAAGGCTTACGCCAGACTCTATCCCAATAATTGTATCTTACTGGTAGACACCTATGACACCTTAAAGAGCGGTGTAAAGAATGCCATTCTTTGCTATGATGCCATGAAGGAAGAAGGGATTACCCTGAAGCGCTTCGGCATTCGGTTAGATTCCGGAGACCTGGCTTACCTTTCCAAGAAGGCTAGGAAAATGTTGGATGAGGCGGGCTATCCCGAGGCGATTATCTCTGCCTCCAACGACTTGGATGAGAATTTGATTGAATCCTTAAAGGCCCAGGGAGCCTGCATCACCAGCTGGGGTGTGGGAACCAACCTGATTACCTCGGAAAGCCAGCCCAGCTTTGGCGGAGTATATAAGCTTGCGGCTACATATTCGGATGACGGAAAATGGGTTCCTAAGATTAAATTGTCGGAGAACTCCGAAAAGATTACCAATCCGGGAAATAAGCAGATTTACCGTATTATCGAAAAAGACAGCGGAAAGGTATTTGCAGATTATATTGCCCTTGAGGATGAGACATTTTCTGAAAAAGAGGATTTGGTCTTATTCGATCCTATTGATACCTGGAAGAAAAGTACCTTAAAGGGCGGAAGCTATGAGATGAGACCGCTCCTTGTACCTATTTTCTTAGGCGGAAAGTTGGTGTATAATTGCCCTTCTGTAGAGGAAATCAAAGCCCACTGCAAGAGGGAACAGGAAAGCCTTTGGGAGGAGTGCAGACGTTTAACCAATCCCCATGCCGTACACGTGGATTTATCCGATAAATTGTATGAGATGAAGAAGGGATTGCTGGCTCAGTACAGCAGAGGAGAATAGGGATAATTTCTTGCTTTATTTTTCCCCAATCATTATAATAAGGCGACTAAAGGAATAAGAAGGAGAACTACATGTTTAAAAAAGTAGATAGCAATATGCAATTCGTGGAAAGGGAGAGAGAGGTCGAAGAGTTCTGGAAAAAAGAACAAATCTTCGAGAAGTCCATCCTGGAGCAGAAGGAGAATGCTTCCTATGTTTTCTATGACGGTCCTCCTACGGCCAACGGAAAACCGCATATTGGTCATGTGGAAACCAGAGCCTTTAAGGATATGATTCCAAGATTTCATGCCATGAAGGGGAAGATGGTACCCAGAAAGGCAGGATGGGATACCCATGGCCTTCCTGTAGAGCTGGAAATTGAGAAA
>CAUUUY010000061.1:0-8598 GCA_963548305.1 uncultured Oribacterium sp. | reverse complement strand
AAAGAATTGGAACCCAGGGTCAAGAAAATGCCTTCTGTAGAGATGGTGAGAAGGTTGAATCTATGCCTGAACTATTTTTATTTAAAGGACTACGAGGAAGCGGAGACTATTTATAAAGATAGTGAAGCTCTTTTTGGAAAATACAAAGAGCATGAGTTCTATAAAAAGAACTTTACCATTCTGGATTTATTTATGGATTTATGCTGCTATGGGAAAAAAGAGGGAGTGGCAGAACGGATTCAGGAAGCGAGAAAACTATGTCCGGAAAAGCAATTTCAAGAAGATTTTGCTTATCTGGAGGAACTTTTGGAAGAAGGAAAGGAAAATCTGCAGGAAGACACAAAGAGTGATGTATAGGGTAGAGGAAAAGGAGGTGCAAAAAGCAGCATGATACAGTTTATACAAGAGGAAATTTTGAAAATGGACTGGCTAAGCCGACTCTTTCGGGAGGCTTTGGAACGCATGGGGATTGCTACGGATAGTCGCATCGGGGGCAGTCTCCATTTCTTTCTCTATGATTGTGTGAAAATCACGGTTTACCTTTGCGTTTTGATATTTGCCATTTCCTATGTGCAGAGCTTCTTTCCGCCGGAAAGGACAAAGCGGATTATGGGGCGTTTTCACGGCATCTATGCCAATATCATAGCGGCTCTTTTGGGAACGATTACTCCTTTTTGTTCTTGTTCCTCCATTCCAATTTTTATGGGATTTACGGCAGCCGGGATTCCTCTTGGAGTCTCCTTTTCCTTTTTGATTTCCTCTCCCATGGTGGATTTGGGAAGCCTTGTGCTACTCACCGGTATTTTCGGTCTAAGGATTGCCTCTGTCTATGTGATATTGGGACTCTTGCTGGCGGTTCTGGGCGGCTTAGTGATAGAGCATTTGTCCTTGGAAAATGAGATAGAACCCATTCTTTTGCAGCTGCAACCCGTGGAACAGGCACTCCCTACCTTGTCTCGGAAAGAGCGTCTTTCTTATGCTGCCGAGCAGGTGAAAACGACTTTTCGAAAGGTTTTCCCCTATATCCTTTTAGGGGTAGGTATCGGCTCTTTGATTCACAACTGGATTCCGGAGAACTGGATTATTTCTTTACTTGGGAAAGGAAATCCTGCCGGCGTGATTCTTGCAAGCTTGGTGGGAATCCCTATGTATGCGGATATTTTTGGAACGATACCGATTGCGGAATCCCTTCTTTTAAAGGGGGCGGAGCTGGGAACGGTGCTGGCCTTTATGATGGGGGTTACTACTCTTTCTCTTCCCTCCATGATTATGCTTAGGAAGGTCATTAAGCCGAAGCTTTTGGGGACTTTTATAGGAATATGCATCCTCGGCATTATTCTTATCGGATATATTTTTAATGCATTACAGGCGGTGCTTCTGGTATGATTTAAGAGGAAAATACTTTCCTTTCGACTAGGGATTGTGGGTAGAGCGCATACCGCCGTTTCCCCATGAGGGGAAAAATTATTTAAAGATAATACTGAATATT
Source organism: uncultured Oribacterium sp. (assembly GCA_963548305.1). Taxonomy (GTDB): domain Bacteria; phylum Bacillota; class Clostridia; order Lachnospirales; family Lachnospiraceae; genus Oribacterium. The sequence continues at coordinate 7,109 of CAUUUY010000061.1, read as the reverse complement.
ATATCTTTATTAGCGTTTCTCTATGAGGAGATTATTTATGGAAAAGAAAAAATTATATGTTTTAACAGGCTTTTTGGGAGCCGGAAAAACCAGTCTTTTGCTGCATATCTTGGAAGAATTTTCCGATAAAAAGCTTGCAGTCATTCAAAACGAATTTGGAAAAACCGGAATTGACGGCAGTATTCTGGAAAAGAAGGAACTGACTATCAAGGAAATCAACAGAGGATCCATTTTTTGCTCCTGCCTGCAACTTTCCTTTGTGGAGGCATTGGCGGAGATGAGCAAGGGCGATATGGAATACCTTTTTGTGGAAAGCTCAGGGCTTGCCGATCCTTCGAATATTCGGGACATTTTAAAGAGCGTAGAAGTTCTGGCCGGGGATGTCTATGATTTTCAGGGCGTAATCTGCCTGATTGACGGGGTACATTTTCCGAAGCAGGTAAAGGATACGGAAACGGTAGACAGGCAATTAAAGCATTGTGATGTGGCAATTGTGAACAAGATGGATTTGATTTCCGAGGAACAATATAAGAAAGTACTTTCTTTGATTCGGGAAGTGAATCCCCATTGCCTGATTTTACATTGCGAAAATGGAAGAGCAGATCTTAGTTTTATTCAAGAGGGCTTTGAAAAGGGAAACTGGGTAGATTCGGAAGAAAGCTTAAATACGGTGGACAATAAGCCGAAAACCATTTCTCTGGTATGTGCGGAAAATGTTTCCAAAGAGCGTTTTCATCAATTTTTACAAGCGGTTTTACCAGACTGTTATCGGATTAAAGGCTTTTTCCTTTTGGACAATTGCTGGATGCAGGTGGATGTGGTGGAGGAACTAATCGACTATAAGCCATGCCCTGAGAAGGAGATTTCCGAGCTGGTATTTTTGTCGAAGGTTGGACCGAAGGTGATTCGAAGCATTGACGCAGCATGGAAAAAGACGATGAATAGCCCCATGAAATTAAAGAATTAAAGAGTAGTAAAGTTGGAAAGAAACGTAAAGAGGGATGAATATGGAAATCAAGGTTATCGGTGCAGGCTGTAAAGAATGTGATACATTATATCAAAATGTAAAAGAGGCGGTAAAAGAGCTGGGGAAGGATGCTAAAATCGAAAAAGTGGAGGAGTTAATCGAGATTGTAAAGCTTGGGGTACTGAGTGCTCCTTCCCTCATGATTGATGGAAAACTGGTCGTAAGTGGACGGGTTCCCGGAGTCGGAGAATTAAAAAAGCTATTGTCTTAAAGGAAGCCTAAAAAGACACAAATTTTTCACAACTGAATTAGCACTCAATACTTGACAGTGCTAACAACTTGAGTATAATCATAATCAAGCAGAGGAACAGAGAAGACCGCAAGGACTTTAAAGGTTCTCACGATGATGAAGATTCTTCCCCTTGCTGAAAAAAACGACAAGAAATTAGAAGTCAAAAGAAGAGTATAAGGAGGAAAAAGATATGTTAGCACCTAGCATTTTTGGAGAGAATTTATTTGATGATTGGTTTGATTTTCCAAGTTTTGGAGGTCTGGGTAGAGTAGAGAATAAGCTTTACGGAGACCGGGCAGGAAGATTGATGAAGACGGATGTCCATGAAAAGGACGGACAGTACGATATGGATATCGACCTTCCGGGCTTTAAGAAAGAGGATATCAAGGTAGAGCTGCATGACGGCTATCTTCAGGTCAGTGCCGTGAAGGGCTTAAATGAAGAGGAGAAAGATGAGAAAGGTAAACTCATTCGTCAGGAGCGTTACTCCGGCTCTATGCAAAGAAGCTTTTATGTTGGTGACAGCATTAAGCAGGAAGATGTAAAAGCAAAGTTTGAACAGGGCGTTCTGAAGCTTTCCTTCCCTAAGGAAGGGGAGAAGAAACTTCCGGAGAAGCAGCCGATTATGATTGAAGGTTAAAGTTATTTGGAAAGCGATTCTGTTAAAATAAAAGTGTAGCCGAGAATATTCGGAAATTGGCTTTAAAATGCATTAAAAAGTAAAGGAGCTACAAAGTAGTATGTTAACTATTTTGTGGCTCCTTTTTTGTCTTTCTTTGTTATTAGTTGTCATTCTTTAATTGGAATTTAGACACCAAATCCTGCAATACATTGGCCTGCCCGGACAGCTCCTCGGAGGCTGCGGCAGACTGCTCCGCTGTTGCGGTATTGCTTTGTACCACAGAGGAAATCTGATCCAGTCCGGAGCTCAACTGTACAATGCCCCGGGCTTCATCCTCGGAGGCATCGGAGATTTTGGAAATAATATTTGTAATGCCTTCCGCCTTAGTTTTCACCAAATCCATAGATGCTGCGGTTTCTTCTGTGATTTTTGCTCCGCGGGATACGGCATCAATGGTTTCTTCAATCAAGTCACTGGTATTTTGAGCGGCCTTTGCGGACTTCTGTGCCAGATTTCCGACTTCATCAGCCACTACGGCAAAGCCCTTTCCGGCAGCGCCGGCTCTTGCAGCTTCGATGGCGGCATTTAAGGAAAGGATATTGGTTTGGAAAGCAATATCGTCAATGGTTTTGATGATTTTTCCGATTTCATTGGACTTTTCCGTAATTTCCTTCATAGCCAGAGACATTTCTTCCATTTTTTGATTACTGAGCTCTACAGCTTCCACGGAAGACAGACTGAGTTTATTGGCTTCCAGGGATTGTTCTGCGGTACTCTTAATCTTATCGGAAATCTCGCTCATGGTAGCGCTCAATTCTTCTATGGAAGAAGCTTGTTCTGTAGAGCCCTGAGATAGAGATTGTGCCCCGTTAGAGACCTGTTCTGCCCCGCTGTTTACTTCGGATGCGGAACGTTTAATCTCCTCCATGGTGTCGGATAAATCTGTAGTAATATCCCTAAGGGAAAGCAGCAATGGTCGGTAGTCTCCTTTGTAAAGGCTTTCATCAGAAAGGTCGACACGGAAATTTCCGTGGGAAACAGAGGAGAGCTTTTCGTTTAAGTCCTGCATAATACTCTTAATCTGTTGCATGACTTTCGAAAAGGCCTGGGCAATGGTGCCGATTTCGTCCTGTCGCTTATATTGGATTTCCACATTTAAGTTTCCATCCGCTACTTGGTTTCCGACCTTGGCCATCATTTGCAAAGGCTTCAAGGAGGAACGAATTAAAAGATTGGTAATCAGCGTCAGTAATACTACACCGCAAAGCACGATAATGGTGGATACGGTGATCAAGCGCTTGGTCACTCTCAGGTATTCGTTACTGGAAATGCTCATAAGACTCCAAAGCGTTGTGCCGTCCAGCTGTGTGGGAGCAAAATACAGACGTCTGCTTTGTCCGCTCTTATTCTGTAAAACCACATGGAAGGGTTTGTCTTCCTGCATTTTGCTGAGTAGCTCCGGTACATCCTTTTCGTCCAGTGCGTCATTTAGGTTTTTTTCTCTTAAATCTTCTCGAGAGCTGTAGAGGAAGTTTCCCTGGTCATCCATTACAGAGGTAAAGAGGCTTGGGAAACGGCTATCTTCCCGTGCCAAGATATCAAAGGCGGAAAGATTAATTTCAATGGTGACAACACCCTTAAATTCACCATTTACAAGAATGGGAGTGCAAACGGTAATCAAGGAATACTCCGGATATTCATCATCATGGTAAAGGGATGTGATGGTGGTCTTCTGGGTTTCCTTTGCGGTTTTGTAATAGCCCTTATTTTGATAATAGGAATAGGGATAATTGATGATATCTCTGGTTTCTGCACTCTTTACGGTAAGGTAGGGGGCGTAATCCGTTACGCCGGGAATCAAAACGCCGGGCTCAAAGAAATACCCTACACCTGTAACATAGGGATTACTTTTCAAGGTGGAGTACATAGCGTTCATCATAACAACTTCCGCATTGTACCGGCTGGCGGGAATTTCCTGATTTAAAATACGAGAACGAAAGGTCGTATTTTGCATGGGAGTAATTTCCTGCACTTCTCTGTTACCATCATTAAAATTATTGATTCTCCAGGGATTGGCGGGAGCGCCTCCTACAGCATCATTTTGATCCCAAACAAAACTGATGGATTCCATCATACTATCGGCTAATGTTTGTACCTGAGTAAAAACCCTTCCGGTTTTCTCATTGGTGATATCCAGCAAATCTTCCATGTTTTTGTTTAAGTTGGCTTTTACGGATTTACTTCCCATGGTGACGATGGGAACGCTTAAGCTGCAGAGAATCAAAAGTCCTACAATGCCCAAAAGCATCGATAATCGGGAACCTAGACTTCTGCTTTTTTCCGTCTTCTTTTGTTGTCCTGTTTTCTTCATTTTACATACCGGTCCTTCCTTGAATAGATATATGATAAAAGTCACACAAAATTTGGTGGCATTTTCCACGATTAGGGTTTTTATAGATAAAATATTTTTGGCTTGAATGGAGATTCATCAGGTAATCTCGCTCTCCATCGGTACGAGCTCATTAGTCTTTTCGGTTCATTCGACAGATTTTCCTTTTTTTATAAATCAAAATAGAAAAGATTGTGCTATACTGTTTTCATCTTTAGAAAACGGCAAGAGAAGAGTTACTCGTATGAGGCAGAGGTTTATGCCTTCTCTTATATTTGACGATTAAGTATAGGTTACGGTGGACTTTTGTTAGTTTAAGACCGAAGCTTTCGTGCTTATGAGACAGAAAGAAGATATGCATCTAAGGGCATAAACACGAAGGATATTTTTGTGAAAAACAGAGCATTCTATGTTGGATATTCGGAGCGGAGATGAGAAATAATTCCTTCATCAAAAAACATCAAACCGTCATTCTTTTGTTCCTCTCCATTTTGGTGGGGCTTCTTGTGATGCGCTATATTCTGAGTGATGTAGGACGAGTGCCGAAAAGTGATTATAAAATGCTGAAGAACATGAGCGTAGAAGTACAGCACGAGGATGGAAGTGTAGATAATTTTCAGAGCTATCTGTTTAATTTTTCTTCCCGGAAAGATCATATCATCATGCATCTTCCCTTGGAATCGGATTGGAAGGCGGAGTATCAGACGATAAACTTCTTTTTTTATAACAGTGTGGTGAAGGCCTACTACAAGGACCAGTTATTGGTGTCATACGGAGAAAATCCAAAAAGGCACATGATTGGACACCTGAAAATCAGTATACCGGTTCCTTTGGAGGCTTATGGGGATGAGATTCGGGTGGAAATCGATCCGCAGCTGGATATTCTGGAGGATAATTTTGATGTTCCGATTTTGATGTCCAGAGGAACTGAGTTTTATTATCCGATGATTAGTCAGGAAACGACTTATCCTATTTTCGTGATGACCTTGATTGGATCCTTTATCGGAATCATCATTTTTGCTTTCTTCTTTAAGACTCATGTGTATGCCAGCGAAGGAATGTGGCTATTCTCCCTGGTTTTCGCCATTACCCTCTGGCACTTGGGAAATACTGGTCTGGCTTATTTGCTTTTTCCAAGAGAGGATTTAAGTGCGGTTTGCGAGTATGTGGGTATGTATTTATTGTTGCCCACGGCCCCTTTATATGCCAGCTATGAAACCTCAAGGAAGGTGGTCAGGGAATATCTTAGAGTAGTCGGCAGCATTTTCTTGGCTTTCTTCTTGCTTTGCCTGATCCTTTATATTTTCCCTACGGGATTTCAGTATACCGGGCATCTCCGTCTGGTACAGACGGCACAGATTGTAATGGTATTTTCCTCTATGGCAAGCCTGCTTTTCCCCGGAAAAAAGATAAAGAACAATTCGGATTATATTTTGGGATACGGCTTGGTGTTTGTGGCTGTATTCGGCATTTTAGAACAGATTAGAATCATTTTGGCCGGCAGTATTACGGAGAAGTGGCCGGGATTCTTGCAAAGCTTTGTTACCACAGGCTTTTCAAAGATTTTAATTCTGCTTTTGATTATTGTTTTTATTACTTCCTACGTATTTAAGGTTATTCTGATTGCCCAGGCCGGCATCGAAGAAAAGCATTTAAAATACCTGGCCTATACGGATAGGCTGACCGGTCTTGGAAACCGGCAGTATTTGCAGGATCAGCTGGAGGTTTTGGACCACAGTAAAAAGAAGGACTATGCCGCCATCTTTATGGATATCAATGACCTTAAGCTGACCAATGACCTTTATGGCCATGAGTCCGGAGATCGTTTGATTCAAATGGTGGCAGAGGCCATTCAGGATGCCATGGCAGAGGTGGAAGGCTTTTCCGGAAGAAACGGCGGTGATGAATTTGTCTGCGTCGTTTTCCCTGCAAGTGCGGTGTTTGAAGTGGAAAATAAGATTAAAGAGTATTTGCGGAATACGAAGGAGAAACAGAATCCGCCCTTCCCGGTAAGCATTTCCATGGGAAGTGCCAGCTACCGGGAGGTTGCGGAGAAGCTCCCCATGGAAAAGAGAGAACATTTCACCGTGAGTCATGTGATTCGACAGGCGGACGGAAAGATGTACGACGATAAGTATAGAATGAAAAAAAGTAGAGATCAGGAAATTTCTTTTTAAACAATGGGAAACAAAAGGAAAAGGACTTTGAAAGAAGTATTTGGGGATATCCCCCGGTTCTTCCAAAGTCCTTTTTGATATTAGTGGAATTTAGCCGGTATCAGAGCCGACATTTGGAAAATGATTAGCTCTGCTTAACGGTATTTCTGGAAAGTAATATTCTGAATCAGGATGGGGTTGGATACAGGCGCATCATCTTGATTGGTTTCCTGAGAAGCAATCTTTTCTACTACGTCCATTCCTTCATAAACCTGTCCCAATACGGTGTAACGTCCGTCCAGCTCGGGAATTCCGCCCACTTCCTTGTACTTTGCTTTTACATTTTCCGGAAGAGATAAGAGAGGAAGTGCTGCTTCATTACGAATCTTACTGCACTGCACGATATAGAACTGATTTCCGTTAGTATGGGGACCGTTATTTCCTAAGCAAAGCGCTCCGTTAAAGTTGTGCAGCTCCATATTTACTTCGTCAACGAAGAATCCGTTATAGCTGGACTTTGCCTCGTCTCCGGAACCGTCCAAAGCTCCGCCCTGAATCACGAAATCTTTGATGACTCTTGCAAATGGCGTGCCGTTGTAGAAGCCCTGCTTGGATAGGGTAATCCAGTTCTGCACGGCAATGGGAGCCTTCTCCGGGAAGAGACGCATCTTGATTACTCCGGC
>CAUUUY010000060.1:0-8614 GCA_963548305.1 uncultured Oribacterium sp. | reverse complement strand
CTCGTTGGTGGGCCATGTCTAGTGATCCGGGGCCGTAGGAAAGGGTGGTATGGTTATCGCATTTTCCGGCAACCACGGCGGTATCGGTGTAGCCCGGGAAGGGGCAGACCTTGGCTTTTTGGTATCCGGCTTTTTCAATGGCTTTTTTACATTTTGCCAAAAGCAGACTTTCCTCATAATGGGGTATGGCAGGCCGATTTCCTGTAATGAAAATGGTGGATTGAAGACCGGGATAAGTTTTCTGTACCTTTTCCACCGCATTTTCCAGTATTTGTTTTCCTGTTTCCGCAGTATAGGGGGGAACCAGACGCATATCCACGGACACCTTGGCTTCTGCCGGAACCTGATAGGGGTGAATTCCTCCGCTACACTGTCCGAAACAGATTTTAGAGTCTCCCAAAAAGCTATCTTTTTCTAAAGCATCCACTCCTTTTTTTGCCTCCGGAATGGCCATAGCCATAGAGAGAATGGCATCAATTCCGGTTTCAGGCTCACTGGCATGAGCCGCCTTTCCATGAAACTGCCATTCGTACCAGAATCTACCCTTATGGGCGGTTTGTATTGTTCCGTCTGTAGGTTCCGTGTCCATCAGTAAAGTATCTTTATCCAGCCATCCTTCTTGAATAGCCTTTTCTACTCCCTTCATATCCCCCTCTTCATCACAGGTGAAGACCATTTGCAAAGAGTTCTTGGGCTTTTGCTTCTCCTTCTTCGCCAAAGCTAAGATTTGTAAAAATGCAGAGATTGCCGCAGCAGTTCCGCCTTTCATATCGCAGGAGCCTCTACCATACAGTCGGTTCCCCTCCCACTCTCCAAAGGGATTTTTCTCCCAATGCAGGCCTATAGGTACCGTATCCATGTGGCAGATAAAACTGAAGCATTCCTTCGTTTCTCCCGGAAGTAAAACCCGAAGTATGGGACGGTGAGCTTCTACCTCCACCTTTTCCACAGTACCGGATAGCTCCAATACCGCATCCTTAAGAAGGGCCAAAATATCCTCGGCTACCCCTTCCTCCAAAGCTCCCGGATTTGTACTTTCTCTAGCCACCAATTTTTCCAAAATCTCTATGCAGTTCATTTTCATTAAGCCTTTCTGATGATTTCAACAAGATATCGCATACTGCATCGGTAATACTCTTTAAGATTGAGATATTGCACACTGCATTGGCAATACTCTTTAAGATTGAGAAATCTCTCGCTTCCCAAGCCTACTCGTTAAAAAAAACGGTAAAAAAATCCCTCTCGCCAAACAGCAAGAGGGATTCCTTTATTATTTAATCTGTGCAGCTACTTCTGCAGCAAAATCTTCATTCTTCTTCTCAAGTCCCTCTCCTGTCTCGTAACGAACGAAACGAACAAGGGAAATTTCAGCGTTCTGAGCCTTTGCAACGCTCTCAAGGTACTGACCAACCTTCTGCTTTCCATCCTCAGCACGAACATAAACCTGGTCTACAAGACAAACTTCCTGTAATTCCTTGTTTAATCTTCCCTCAACCATACCAAGAAGAACCTTCTCAGGAGCATTTGGCTTCTCATTCTTCGCTGCAGCCAAAAGGATTTCCTTCTCGTTCTTTAAGTATTCCTGATCAACTTCTGCACGAGTGATGTACTTTGGATTTAAAGCGGCAATCTGCATTGCAAGGTTCTTTGCCATATCCTTGATTGCATCATTTACTACAGTGGACTTAACCTGTAAAAGAACACCGATTCTTCCGCCGGAGTGAATATAATCCTGAACGAAACCGTTTTCCTCGGTAATCTTGGTAAAACGACGGATGTTCATGTTTTCCCCAATTACGGAAATGGTAGCGGAAAGCTGCTCGGAAACAGTCTTGGAAGGATCTAAATCCCACTTCTCCTGTAAGAAGCTGTCGATATCCGTTGCAGATGTCTTTAATGCCTGAGCTGCTACTTCCTTTACGAAGTTCTGGAACTTTTCGTTCTTAGCAACGAAGTCGGTCTCAGCGTTAACTTCTACTACAACGCCGGTCTTTCCGTCATCGGAAATCTTTGTGAAGGAAACACCCTCTGCTGCAATTCTTCCTGCCTTCTTCTCTGCTCCTGCAAGTCCTTGCTCTCTCAAGTACTCTACAGCCTTATCCATATCTCCGGCTGTCTCTGTAAGAGCCTTCTTACAAGCCATCATTCCTGCTCCGGTAATCTCTCTTAATTCCTTCACCAGTGCTGCGGTAATCTCTGCCATTTTCTTTCCTCCTTTTTAACGATAACATTAGGGAAATAGTCCCTTCTACTCATAGAGCAAAAGGGACCTGATTTATCTTATGCCTCTTGTGTGAAATCTTCTTCACTGCTTGCTAAAGCTGCTTCTTCCTCGGTCATATCACCCTGCTTAGCCTCGATAACGGCATCAGCCATCTTAGCAACGATTAACTTGATGGCACGGATAGCATCGTCGTTACCCGGGATGATGTAATCCAGCTCTTCAGGATCCGCATTGGTATCTGCAATTCCGAAAAGAGTAATTCCAAGAGAATGAGCCTCCTGTACGCAAATCTTCTCCTTCTTCGGATCGATTACGAAGATTGCATCGGGAATAGACTTCATATCCTTGATTCCGCCAAGGTTAGCCTCAAGCTTAGCCCACTCCTTCTTCAAAAGAGTAACTTCCTTCTTTGGCAATACATCAAAGGTTCCGTCTTCAGCCATCTTCTCAATGTCCTTTAATCTCTGGATACGAGAACGAATGGTCTTGAAGTTGGTAAGCATTCCGCCAAGCCAACGCTCATTTACATAGAACTCTCCGCAACGAAGAGCTTCAGCCTTAACAGCGTCCTGAGCCTGCTTCTTTGTTCCTACGAAAAGGATGGTTCCACCGTTAGCAACGATCTGAGACAATGCGTTGTAAGAATCATCTACAAGCTTTACAGTCTTCTGTAAGTCGATGATGTGGATACCGTTTCTCTCGGTGTAGATGTATGGAGCCATCTTAGGGTTCCATCTTCTGGTCTGGTGTCCAAAGTGTACACCTGCTTCTAAAAGTTGCTTCATTCCAATTGCACTCATTTTTCTACCTCCTTGGTTATACTTCCTCTATATGCTTTGTGCGTACCGGATTCATCAGAGACACCGCCGGTTTTCCATATAGAGTGATCATTTGCCTAAACTTAGGCAGGATAAAAGTCGCCTTTCAAAGACGCGAATCCTACTATAACAAATCCTCTTCTTTTTGGCAAGAAAATTATCACAGGCACAAAATTGTTTTATCACAGTCACAAAGTAATTTTTTCCCTTAAAGCTATGGTATGATATCGTAGGTACAAATATTGGACAGCTCAGGCTGCAGGATTACTGTAGCAATGCTCCCATAATTTTCATTTAAAGCTCACAAAAAAAGGAGACTTTCATGCTAAGCACTTCTATCGATCTTATTGTAAATGCTGCCATAAACAAAGCAGGACTCAAGGAAGAGCCCTGCCATATTCATCTTCCAAAGGAGGAAAGCTCCTTTCCTTTAGTCATTTCCTTTAGTACCGAGGAGAATGACTATACTCTCCATATTTTTCATGAGCTTGTAGAAGAACTGTCTTCCACCATATCCTACGCCCTATATACGAAGGAAAATGAACTTCTATGTCAGGGAAAGACAGAGTTCTACTCTTCTCTAAACCCCTTTGCTACAAAGCCTTATCAACACCTCATTCCGGAAAGGATGTCCTGCGATCTTTGTCATAAGAAGCTTCGGGGAGAATGCGGAGGCACAGGAGAAGATTTATGCCGGGAATCTCTTTAATCGCTTCATACATTTGAAAAATGCCGGAATCAAAAAGGCATCCGCAAAAATCCAAGCCAGAGGAGAAGCATAACAAGCTGCCATATAGCCCAGTAATGGAATAAAGATAAAAGCCACAATGATTCTTGCTATCATTTCGCTTACCCCGGCCAGCATAGCGAATCCGGAGAAGCCCATTCCCTGAACGGAAAAACGCCAAACATTCAAAACCGCCAAAGGAATATAGAAAAAGGCATTTCCCAAAAGGAATTCCTTAGCCATTTTAATAACTTCCACTTCATTGGCATTAATAAAAATCTTAGGAATTTCATCTCCGAAGAAGAAAAGTACGGCGCATATCAATACTGCATAGATACTTCCCACCTTGGTGGCTTCCCAAACACCCTTTTTAATACGTGAGAGCTTTCTGGCCCCAACATTTTGTCCTGCGAAGGTTGCCATGGTTACTCCTAAAGAGTCAAAGACACAACAGCAGAAATTACTGATTCTTTGTCCTGCGGTAATGGCCGCCATAGCCTGAGAACCTAGACCATTTACCGCTGTCTGTAAGATAACGGAACCGATGGCTGTGATACTGTATTGCAGTCCCATAGGAACTCCCATCAAAAGAAGTCTTTTATAGTAATGTCTTTCCAGTTTCAAATCTTCCTTTTTCAAGTGAATAATCGGAAAGCGCTTAATCATATATATTAAACACAATAGTCCGGAAACAAACTGAGAAATCACCGTGGCATAAGCAGGTCCATCCACCCCAAAGCCTAAAAAGCGGATACTCACATAGTCCAGAATAATATTCAATAGTGCCGCAAGGATCAAGAAATACACCGGTGTTTTGGAATCTCCCAGAGAACGAACTACGGAGCTTGTAATATTATAAAGAAAGGTCGTCGGAATCCCCAAAAACACAATAAAAATATAAAGATAGGCATAGGAAAAGGTTTCTTCCGGCGTATTCATCCAGTGAAGAATCGGTTCTGTCAAAATACCGATGACAATGGTCATAACAACAGAAAAAATCACGGTTAAATACAGAATATTTCCTACGTATTTTCTGAGCTTTTCAAACTGTCCCGCACCGAATTTCTGTGCTACAGGAATCGCAAAGCCGGAGCAGGTTCCGATGACGAAGCCGTTAATCATAAAGTTGATGGCTCCCGTGGAACCTACCCCCGCAAGAGCTTTCAGTCCAATCATCTTTCCGACGATAATGGTATCCATCATGCCGTAGAACTGCTGGAATAAGGTTCCCAACAACATCGGGAAGGCAAAACGAAGAATTAAACTTAAGGGATCACCTTCCGTAAGATTTAACATTGCGGTTTTCTTCTCTGTAGTTTTAATCTTCTCTAGTGTTTCTATCTTCTCTTCATTCCCGGTCTTTACCAGCTTTTCTGTTTTCTCAATGGTTTCCGTCTTCTCAATGTTCCCCACCAATTCTGTTTTCTCTATTTTTTCAACAGTCTCCATCTCCGGCTCTTCCTTTTTTTCTACCGGCTCAATACTCTCCTGCTTCAATGCTTCTACCTTCTCGATGCTCTCCAACTCTGTATTCCTTACCTTACCGATATCCTTTAACTCCTTCATTCCCCCTCCTCTCTTTAACCATCATTTTTATAAATAGAAAAAGGAAAGGCACGCCCTTCCTTTTTTCAAGCTTTGTGCATTATAGGGCAGAGTCCTTTCCTTGTCTATAGGATAATGTGAAAATTCTGTGATTATTTTTTGCTAAAAATAGCTTATCTCTTGGCTTTCCTTAAATTCTTATTCATCCCTAGGCCTCTTTAATTTCACCATTTTGATAAGCCTCTAACAAATCCAAAAGATCCGTCATTTGCCTGCGAAGCTCTATACCTTTATCCGTTTCTCCGATTCGAATTCGAGTCTTCATCCTTTCCACCATCTGAATCTCCGGAGTATTCTCCTCTCCCTTATGGAAATCCTTATGCTTCGCCAAGGACAAATGCTTGGAATCATATATCAAGGTATAGCCTGCAATTCCCGTCTTGGAATGATAAGCTTTGGAAATGCCTCCATCAATGATGAAAAGCTTGCCGGATGCTTTAATGGGACTTTCCCCCTTCTTGCTCTTTACCGGTACATGACCGTTTACAATATGGGAAAGCTCCGGATCCTCATCAAACTCCTGAATAATCTTATCCACATAGCTTTCTTTTTCTATCCATTTGTAATAGGAATTGAAAGTTTCTTTATGGCTTTCCAGGTCCTCAATAAAACAATGCTCAAAGGTGGTCATCTTATCCTTCCCAAAGAGGGGAGACTTAGGTCCGCACCAAAGATACCAGAAGAAATCCGTCGCATAAAGCTTTCCGTTAGGATCCAATTCTTCGTTCATAAAGTAGGCTTCAATACACTTTTGCTCACAGTAATCCATTAAACGCTTTCCGGAAACCTCTCCATCTCTGGTGTTTAAAGGAAGAAAGTCTCCATCCTCCGTCATGGGGATGCAGCCATGATACAAAATATTATGGTTGATTATTTTATACATGGAACCATGGGTAAAGAAAAAATCAATATGTCTCTTTAAGACTTTGGAATGGGTGAAGCTGTAGATTAGGGTATCCATAAGCTCCTGCTCTTTTTCCGATAGAGTATAGGGATCCTTCCAATCCACCGTAGGAAAATGACAATCCTTCATAGGATAGATTTTACCGTCTACCTCTACCTCCCCCTTCTCCAGATTGACCTTATGGAGAAGCATTCTATGCTCCAGACCATACTCAGGATGTCTGCGAATCAACTGTCCCTCCAGCTTCCACATCATCACACTGATGGTCTTACACATTTTCGCAGCCAGCTCCGGCTCTACGGAATCTGCAATATTTTTATCCCATAAATGAGGAGTAAAACAACTACAGGGGTCATTCCCGTATACCTCCTGAGCAAACATGGACAGAGGACGAAGATTGATACCATAGCCGTCCTCCAAAACATCAAAGCTGTTATAGGAGGTAGCTATTCGTAAAACATTGGCAATGCAGGCGGGATTTCCGCAAAAAGCCCCCATCCAATCCACATCATGATTCCCCCACTGAATATCCACATCATGGAAGCACATCAGCTCTTCCATAATCTGATCTGCATGGGGGCCTCTATCGAAAATGTCTCCGATAATATGCAGGCTGTCTATACTAAGACTTTGAATCAACTCACAAAGAGCAATTATAAAAGCCTGTCCTCTCTCTACATCTAAAATCCCCTGTAGAATCTCTTTATGATAAAGCTTGGTATCTTCTTCCTCGTCATGCAAAAGCTCGTCAATGGCATAGGCAAATTCCTTGGGAAGCTTTTTCCGAACCTTGGAACGGGTATACTTGGAAGCAATCTTAAGGCATAGGGCCACCAGACGGTGAATGGTAATCTTCTGCCATTCCTTATCCTCCAGATAGGTATTGCGCTTATCCATAAAAGTCTCTCTGGGATAATAGATCAGGTTGGCTAAATTCAACTGTTCCTCTTCTCCAAGATAATGAGAAAATACATCGGAAATCTTAGAACGAATCACTCCTGAAGCGGAACGCATCAGGAAAATAAAGGCTTCACTTTCTCCGTGAAGGTCTGAAAAAAAATACTCAGTCCCCTTGGGAAGACCGCAAATTGCCCGCAAATTGATAATCTCCGCTGCCGCTGCATCCGCACTGGGAAAGCTCTTTGCCAGCAGACGAAGATAATCCAAATCTCTTTTCATACACCCTCCTTGACTGTTTATGAACCGAAGTTCTGCATTTTTTCCCGGCATATTTCTGTAATTCTTTTGATTTTCTCCTGAAAATGTATTAATACTGTCACTTTACCATATTTTTCGATAAAAAATCTATCTTTTTTGTTAGAAATTAAAAAAGAAGCTTTGTAAAAATAAAAAAGCATTTCACATATTATAGGTCTGTAATTCAGGCACGCTCTCGCTAACCTCTCCTCGTAGCGGACACTAAGCGAAAAACAACAGTTCCTGTGTTTTTCGCAAGTGCCGACGGGCTCAGATTGCCTTCATTACAGACCTATAATGCTGAAATGCTATATCTGTTTGATTTTCTCAACTGATTATATTTCTATAATATCTCTTAAAGCTCTTGGCTATATCTCTACAAAAAATCATTCTTCCGAAAATCCGTCTTTTTTACTATTAAAAAATTTGTTGCACTGTGCTTCAACAGCATTTGTTGACAAACTTAATGCTCCTCTCTGGCTACTACGGAGGGGTCTACTTCCTTTCGGTTTAAAATCTCCAAAAATTCTTCTCCGGTAATGGTTTCTCTTTCATAGAGGAACTTGGTAATTTCGTGAAGTTTGGTGATATTGTCCTCCAGAAGCTTATAAGCCTTATCGTGTTGTTTCTTTACCAAGGCCACTACCATCTCATCAATCTTGGTTTGGGTTTCCGGAGATACGGTAAGGCTGGAATCTCCGCCCAGATACTGGTTATGCAGCTGCTCCATGGCTACCATTCCCACCTCCGGATTCATACCGTAACGGGTAATCATGGCTCTTGCCGACTTGGTAGCTCGCTCAATATCATTGGAAGCTCCTGTAGTGCAGGTATGGAAAATGAGTTCCTCCGCACAGCGTCCGCCAGTGAGAGTAGCAATTTCATTTTCCAGCTCTTCCTTAGAATAGAGATAATGGTTTCCCTCTTCCTCCACCTGCATGGTATAGCCCAGGGCTCCTGAGGTTCTGGGGATAATGGTGATTTTATGAACCGGAGCCGAGTCCTTCTGCAAGGCTGCAACCAAGGCATGTCCAACCTCGTGGTAAGCCACAATCAGCTTTTCCTTCTCTGTCATCACCTTGTTTTTCTTCTGGTATCCCGCAATAACCACCTCGATGGACTCTTCCAAGTCGGACTGG
>CAUUUY010000059.1:0-8617 GCA_963548305.1 uncultured Oribacterium sp. | reverse complement strand
GTGGCAAAGTACAACCAGCTTCTTCGTATCGAAGAAGAGCTTGGTGCAGCAGCATGCTATCCAGGATTCGGCGCATTCAACAGAAAGTAATTTATACCTAATAAAGAAGTCTTCTGTGCTTTGCACAGAAGACTTCTTTTTAAGTGTGGAACTGTAAAGAATCAAAATACAAAGATATTTCCGGCAAAATAGGCTTGAAAATGGGGTATTAGTCCAATACTTGCGAAAGACCGGCGAAGTGAAGGGCTGTAAAAATCAATAATTGCAGCGAATGATGCAGTGTAGGTCTGTAAGAGGGATAGTCTGAGCCCATCGAAACTTACCGAAAGCCGATGAAGTGAAGGACTGTAAAAATCAATAATTGCAGCGAATGATGCAGTATGGGTCTGTAAGAGGGGCAATCTGAGCCCGTCAGTACTTACTGAAAGCGAGCTAAAGCGAAGCTTGAAGTTAGTACTGTTACGAAGGCGAGGTTAGCGGGAGCGTGCCCCGATTACAGACCCATACTGCATCAGAGCGCATCGTCACAAAGAGTACAGCCCTTCCCTGTGCAGGGCGAGGTTAGCGAGAGCGTGCCCCACTTATAGACACATACTGCATCAGAGCGCTTTCTTATAACAAGTTCAGTCCTTCACATTTTCAAACTTACACTATTTTGTCTTAAAAATTCCTTATATCCCCAATTCCTCCCGCCGATACTGTTTATAGAATTGTTATAAATGTTCTTTCTTTTTGCGGCATGGAAGTATTAGAAAGAATCGACCAAGGAGGGAAAATGAAATCATTACGGAATACGCTTATCTTATCCATCTTGCTACCAATATTGGTAGTTTTTCTTTTGCTGGGATTTGTGTTCCTGCAGTTTATGGAGAAAAAGAGTACAAAAGAAGGGGATGCGGCTATGGAATCTGCAGCGGTGCAGATGGGAAGTGCCGTGGATACTGTTTTATCTGAAATTGAAACCAGAATCGGTGTTATCGAATTGGCGGTAACGGATATTCCCGATCAGGATAGAATTCAGGCAAAGGATTTGGACTACTTTAAGTCCTTTGAGGGAAATATGAACAATCTTTTGGTGGACGGCACCAAGGATATTCCCGGCCTGGTAGCTTCTTATGTTCGTTATGATCCGGCATTAACCTACGGTACCTCCGGAACCTTTTATACCGATACGGACGGAGACGGAAAGCTGGAGGCAGTTACCCCTACAGATTTGGCGGCTTATGAGCCTACCGACACGGAGCATGTAGGCTGGTTCTACACCCCCTTGGCCAACAAAAAAGCCACCTGGATGGAGCCTTACTTTAATGCCAACATTTCCAAGACCATCATTTCCTATGTGGTTCCCTTCTATCTGAAAAATGGAAACAACTACGGAGTGACCGGTGTGGACTTCGACTTTGCTTATTTGGATGATTTGCTAAAGAAGAATCAGAAGTATGAGGGAGACAGCAGCTTCCTCATCAATGCGGAAGGAAAAATTCTCTACCATGCCCAGTATCAAAACGGTGAGAATTTCCAGGAGATTGAAGACGGTAAGTATGCCGATGCTTTCAAGGAAATGCAGGAAAAGGACCACGGTTTTATCCATGAAGGAAGCGGGAAATCCTCCATTTTAATGGGCTTTACCACTCTGGAAAACGGATGGAAGATTGTGACGGTTCCCAGCTATCATGAAATCTATGGAAGCTTAGAGAACTTTAAAATGACCTTTGCGGTTTTCTCTATTTTCTTTGCGGCATTTATGTTGGTTTTGGCTGTTTTGGTAGGAAATCGTATTGCTCGCCCCATCGTGAAGCTTTCCAAGTCCGTGGAAAAGATGTCTCAGGGTGCATTGGATGAAAAGATTACCGTAAAGGATCAGACAGAGATTGGCGCTTTGGCTAAGTCCTTGGAGAGCCTGGGCGGACAGCTGAAGAATTATAAGCTATACATCGGAGAAATTTCCGAGGTATTGAATCAGATGAGTGAAGGGGAACTTTCCATTTCCTTACAGCATGAATACAATGGAGAGTTTGCTTGCATCAAGGCGGCTTTAAATGCCTTGTCCGGAAAGCTTACCGATTTGATTGGTAATATTCAGACTTCTTCCGAAAGAGTTTCCGAGTTTGCAGGAAATGTGGCAAACAGTGCCCAGTCCTTAAGCCAGGGCTCCATTGAACAGGCTGGCAGCATTGAGCAGTTGTCCGAGAGAATTCGTGCAATTTCCGACCATGTGGAAAAGAGTGCGGAAAATACCAAGCTTGCCAATGCGGAAGCTCAGAGCACCCAGGGCGAGGTGGAGAAGGCTGACCAGCAAATGCAGAAGATGCAGAAGGCTATGGAGGAAATTTCCGATAAGTCCGGAGAAATTTCCAAGATTATCAAGACCATCGACGATATCGCCTTCCAGACCAACATTTTGGCTTTGAACGCAGCTATCGAGGCGGCAAGAGCGGGAACATACGGTAAGGGCTTTGCAGTGGTAGCGGATGAAGTAGGAAACTTGGCACAAAAATCCGCCGATGCGGCAAAGGATACCACCACCCTGATTGAAGAAACCGTACGGGCCGTGGAAGAAGGCGCAAAGCTTGCAGAGCATACAGCAGTTTCCCTGCAGCATGTGGTTAAGGGCTCCGGTCAGGTCAATGATTTGGTAAATGAAATTGCCAAGGCAACAGAGGAGCAGGCAAAGGCTGTATCCGATGTACGAGAAGGCATTAACAGCATTTCCGATGTGGTACAGAGAAATACCGCAACTGCAGAGGAAAGCGGTGCTGCCAGCGAAGAGCTGAACCGGGAGGCTAAGGCTCTGGAGAAGCAGGTGGCGGAATTTAAAATATAAGATAAAGCAGGATTGACTTCAGTCGCGTCCTGCAGCATAGGTTTGAAACAGGGGCACGCTCTCGCTAACTTCGCCTCGTAGGGGTACTAAGCTTTTATAATACAAAAGCTAAGTACCCACGGGCTCAGATTGCCCCTTGCTTCCAAACCTATCCTGCAGGACAGCTAGACTTTAGGCTTTCCTGCTTTTTTGGTATAATGAAAAAAACTCGCGCCACCGGTGCGAGAAATGGAAATATATTTTTTATAAAGTCCTGATAGGTATAATTTAGAAAATCGGTGGTTTTTGGAAGGGAGTTTTTATGTTTTCCAAATGCTTTGTGACCGGGGGGAGCGGTTTTTTGGGGAGGACTCTTTTGGAGAGATTGCAAGAGCACTGTCAAGAAATTTATGCTCTTGTGCAAGAGGGAGATCCGCTGAATTCTTATATCCCGAAGGGGGTTCATGTGATGAAGGGAGACCTGCGGGAAGAGGAGAGCGTGGAAGCTTTTTTGGCTACTGCGGATTTCGATTCCCTGGTCTTTCATTGTGCCGGTATTATTTCCGTGGCAACTAAGCCCGGAGAGCAGCTGTATCAGGTGAATGTGGAAGGCACAAGACGGATTCTTAGACATTGTCTTCGGAAAAATGTGAAAAGGCTGATTTATGTTAGCTCCGTCCATGCCATCCCTGAAAAGAAGGAAGGGGAGTATATCACGGAGGAAAGTGCATTTTCCCCGGAAACGGTACGAGGGGCTTATGCGAAAACAAAGGCTATGGCGACGGCTTCCGTAATAGAAGCCATGAAGGAAGGTTTAAGGGCAAATATCATTTTCCCCAGCGGAATCATCGGCCCCGGAGATTACGGTAGGGGAAGCTTTACTTCTATGCTGCTATCCTTTATGGAAGGAAAACTTCCCCTTGCTGTGGGAGGAGGCTATGACTTTGTGGATGTGAGGGATGTGGCGAAAGGCATTATCCTTGCAGCGGAAAAAGGGCGAATAGGTGAAGGCTATATTCTTTCCGGAGAGTATTTAAAGATGGAAGAGATTCTGTCCATGGTAAAGGAAAAGCTTTCTCTTCCGAAAATGCCTTTATTCCTGCCAAGATTTTTAGCGGAGGGTATTGCGCCTCTTTATGAGAGGGCTTGTATCATCGGAAATAAGCCTCTTTTCTTTATGCCCTACGCCATTTCCGTCCTGTATTCCAATGGATATTTTAGCAGAAAAAAGGCGGAGGAGGAGCTGGGATACGCTCCGAGAAGGGGAGCGGAAAGCATTGGAGATACCCTGCAATGGTTAAAGGGCATAAAAAATCCTAAGGCTTAATATAAATTCATAATAAATATAGACTTAATATAAATTCTAAACAAATTCATTGAGCTTTAAGAATCTCCATGCTAAGATTACAGAATGACACCGATGACTAGATAAGGAGGATGCTATGGGATTTTTTGATGATTTAGGAAAGAAGCTTTCAGATGCAAGTCAGGATGTGATGCAGAAGGGAAAGGAAATGGCAGATACTGCTAAGTTCAACTCCCAGATTCATGATGAAGAGAAGAAGATTACAGCTGTTTACGGCAAAATCGGCAAGAAGTATTTTGAGGTTTTTGAGAATGCTCCTTCCGAGGAATTTAAGGCTTTCATTGAAGAGATTCATGCCGCACAGGCTAAGATTGCAGAGATTCAGGAAAAGCTGAATGCTTTAAAGAATGAAGGCAAGGCTGCGGTAGAGAATGCAGCAGCGGATGCGAAGGAAGCTGTAAATCAGGCTGCGGATAAGGTGGAGAATGCTGCAGAAGGTGCTGTGGATGCAGCAAAGCAGGCTGCGGAGCATGTGGAGAACGCGGCAGAACAGGCCGTAAATAAGGCAGAGGATGCTGTTGACAACGCAGTGAACGGAAACTAATTGTTTGCGTGCTATAAAGCATCATAGTTAGGCATGGAGGAAAGAAGAGTATGAAAACAAAGTTAGGAGTATCCGTAGGCTTAGCGGCTGCCGGCGTTTATGTTCTGGCGGTGCTGGGAAACTACACTGCGATTTTACTTGCTGTTGGCTATATTTTCCTGATGGAAGAGGATGCTTGGCTGAAGAAATCCGCATTGAAGGCTTTAGCAACTATGCTTTGCTTCAGCTTTCTGCTGAGCCTCTTGGGCTTGGTTCCGGATGTGTTTAAATGGGTGGGAACCGCCTTGTCCGTTATCAATGTCAATGACGGCACACGTGCCATTACCGCGTTTTGGTCCTTGATTACCCAGGCGATTGACATTTTCAAAACTTGTATTTTCCTGGCTCTGGCTTTTAAAGCACTGAACCAATCCACCATCACAGTTCCCGTCGTAGACGAGCTACTCAATAAGCAATTTGAAGAATAATCCGGGATGGAGACTTCCACAAGGACATAAACAAAATTAAACAAAAGATACTTTAAAAAGAGCGGTGTTCGCCTAGGCGACGCCGCTCTTTTTGCATAATTCTTAACAAGTATCGTTCACGGATCGAGCGGCATTCCGTTTGTCTTGATATAATAAGGAAGTGAGCATCATCCGAAGTTCCATCAATAGCCTTGAAACAAGAGGCAATCTGAACCCGCCGGTACTTGCGAAAAACAAAGGAACTGCAGTTTTTCGCTTAGTATCCGCAAGGACAGACTTTTCATCAGAAAAGTCGTCCTGTTGCAGACCAACTTCCGAAGGAATTTGCTTTGCGAAGCAAAGTGAGCAGTGGGTGACAAAACCACTGCTCAGTCAGGGTGAAGTTAGCGGGAGCGTGCCTCTGTTTCAAGGCTATTAGGTGGAACGAGGAGGGGCAATTTATATGGCAAAATTTATTGTAGCGCGCCTGGGAACCCCCGCTCTTTCCCCTTCCTGACGACATTTTATTGACTAGTGAAAAATCTATGTTAGACTAGGAATGTTTATAGAATATAGAGTGACAGCAGAAAATTCCTGTTTTCAGGCTCTTGTAAAGATGTGGGAAAAACTGTTCTTTGCAGGATAAAGAAGATAAAAGAGATAAAGGAGAGTCTATGGAAAAAAAGCCTTATTATATTACCACCGCCATTGCCTATGCCTCGGGAAAGCCCCATATCGGGAATACCTATGAGATTATCCTGGCTGATGCCATTGCCCGCTTCAAACGTTACGAGGGCTATGATGTATTTTTCATGACCGGAACCGATGAGCATGGTCAGAAAATCGAGGGGAAGGCCAAGGATGCGGGAAAGACTCCCAAGGAATTCGTGGATGAGGTGGTAGGAGAAATTCATACCATCTGGGATTTGATGGACACCTCCTATGACAAGTTCATGCGTACCACAGAGGAATATCACGAAAAGCAAGTGCAAAAGATGTTCCGAAAGATGTACGAGAACGGAGATATTTATAAGGGAAAATACGAGGGCTGGTACTGTACTCCCTGTGAGTCCTTCTGGACCGATTCCCAGCTTGTAGACGGAAAATGTCCGGACTGCGGAAGAGCGGTGGAGAGGGCCAGTGAGGATGCCTACTTCTTTAAGATGTCCAAGTATGCGGATCGTCTGATGGAGTATATCGAAAGCCATCCTGAGTTTATTCAGCCGGTTTCCCGGAAAAATGAGATGGTGAACAACTTCTTAAAGCCGGGCTTACAGGATCTTTGCGTGTCCCGTTCCTCCTTTACCTGGGGAATTCCCGTGGACTTTGACGAGAAAAATGTAGTTTACGTTTGGCTGGATGCCCTTAGCAACTATATTACCGGTATCGGTTATGATGTGGACGGAGAGCATCAGGAACGTTTTAAGAAGTATTGGCCTGCGGACCTGCATTTGATTGGAAAGGACATTGTCCGCTTCCATACTATTTACTGGCCCATCTTCTTAATGAGCTTAAATGTTCCCCTGCCCAAGCAGGTTTTCGGACACCCCTGGTTACTTACCGCTACCGCCAAGTCGGATGAGGGTACCAAGATGTCCAAGTCCAGAGGAAATGTAATCTATGCCGACGATTTGGTAAGACTCTTTGGCGTGGATGCGGTGCGTTTCTTCGTTATGCATGAGATGCCCTTTGAAAATGACGGTGTCATCTCCTGGGAGCTGATGGTAGAGCGCTTTAATTCTCAGCTGGCCAACATTTTAGGAAACCTGGTAAAGCGTACCATTTCCATGAGCAATAAGTACTTTGACGGCATCGTGGAAGATAAGGGCGTGACAGAGCCGGTGGATCAGGATCTGAAGAACACCGTTTTGGAGCAGGCAAAGCTTGCCGCATCCAAGATGGACGAGCTAAAGGTGGCGGATGCCTTAACCGCGATTTTTGAGATTTTTAGACGCTCCAACAAATATATTGATGAGACGGAGCCATGGGTTTTGGCTAAGGAAGAGAGCAAGGCGGATCGTTTGAGAACCGTGCTTTACAACCTGACAGAATCCATTGTTATCGGTGCATCTTTGTTGAAGAGCTTTATGCCTTCCACCGGAGCGGAGATTTTAGAGCAGCTTTCCACTACGGAAAGAGACTTTGCTTCCCTTTCTGACTTCGGTCTATACCCCTCCGGTAATAAGGTGGTGGCGGACCCCAAGACTCTCTTTGAGAGAAAGGATTGGAAAGAAGTAGAGAAGGAAGTGGAGAAGATTACCGAGGCTCAGATTGCCAAGGCACAGGCCGAGGAAAAGAAGGAAGAGGCCAGGAAGGCGGCGAAAATAGCTGCTTGTTCTGCAGGAGAGGCCGGAACAGGTCTTGAGAAGGGCATTGACATTCCCTTTAAGGCTGAGATTTCTTATGAGGACTTTGACAAATGTGACTTCCGTATCGGAAAGATTATCCATGCAGAGGAAGTGAAGAAGTCTAAAAAGCTGTTGCTCTTTAAGGTACAGGTAGGATTGGAGGTTCGGCAGATTCTGTCCGGTATCAAGTCCAGCTATAAGCCGGAAGATCTTTTGGGTAAGAAAGTTATGGTGCTTTGCAACCTGGCTCCCAGAGAGATTTGCGGCTATCAGTCCGAAGGCATGCTCCTTTCCGCCATTGACGAAGAGGGCAAGCTTTCCCTGATGACCTCCCTGGCGGATATGCCTGCAGGAGCAAGTATTTCATAATATGACGAACTACCAGGCCATTTTGAATACCAAGAAAAAAGGGGGAGGAGTTTCCGCGTTTCTGCTGAAGCTCCTTGCCCTTATTTCCATGACTATAGACCATTTTGCCGCCATCGTAATCCTAAACGGAAAGCTTTACGGCTATTCTACCGAGTATTTTCAAATGGCCATCGCAACAGAGGAGGGGCACAGATTGCTCCAAATCTATAGAATCTTTCGCATTATCGGCAGACTGGCCTTTCCGATTTATGCCTTTCTCCTGACGGAAGGCTTCCGCCATAGCCACGACCGAAAGAAATATTTTTTCAGACTGCTTTTGATGGGCATAGTCTCGGAAGTGCCCTTTGACCTGGCATTTTTCAATCAGGTCTATAATTTTACCGTTCAAAATATCGGTTTTACTCTGGCATTGGGCGTGCTGTGTATGGAGGGGATGCATCGTTTTCGGAAGAACGTTTTCTACAAATGGGCTGCGGTGCTGTCCTGTGCCGCCATTGCGGAGCTGATTCGGGCAGACTACGGGGCATTGGGCATTTTCCTGATTGCCGCACTTTACAACTTTCGAAAAGAAAAGGCATTGCGCCTATCTTCAGGGGCTGCGCTGTCAGCGGCTCTGTCCTATGGAAGCTACTGTTTTGCAGCATTGAGCTTCCTACCGATTGCCTTCTACAATGGCGAAAAGGGACGAATTTCCCTCAGCCGTTTCTTCTACCTGTATTACCCTCTGCATCTTAGCTTTTT
>CAUUUY010000058.1:0-8662 GCA_963548305.1 uncultured Oribacterium sp. | reverse complement strand
GTCTGGAAAGAAGCTTTTCTTCTTCTCGGATACCGCTAAGTACTTCTCCCAGTTCCTTTAATTCCTGCTTTTCTTCCTCCGTTAAAGGCCGGGTCTGTCCAAGAATCTCTCCGATTCGTTTTTCGACTTTTGCTCTTCTTTCTCTCAGTTCCCGTCTTCTTCCGGCAAGTTCTGCAGGAGGAATATTTCCGACGGTTACCGTTTTCGGTGTTTCCGGATTGGGAGGTACAACAGGACTAGCAGGAGGAAGCTCTTCTCTAGGCGGAGTTTCCGGTGTTGAAGGAGGATTTGGATTATCCTTCGGTACCGGATCCGTAGGCTTCTTGGGCTCTTCCTTCTTGGGGCTTTCCTGTGGTCTTGGTCTATCCTTCTTAGGATTCTCCCTATTGGAACTTGGTGTCTTCGGCTCTTCCTTCGGCGTTTGGGGCGGTGTCTTCGGCTCCTCCTTCGGTTTAGGCAGATCCTTCTCACTAAAATGGTTGGTAAAGCTTAGTTCCGTTTCCCCATCATAGCTTAGTTCCGCACTTAATTTTGTATAGTTCGGTGCATCTACCTTCACCTCTACCGTTAAGGCTTTTTCCGATACAGGGTCATTGCTAACCCCCGGGAAAGTGCCACTTTCCTTTACCGTATAATGATAGGTTCCCGGCCGGTAGAAGGTGATTTTCGGAAAATGAAATTCTCCTCCCATATCCTCCGGATTTTTCACGGTATCCAAAATCGCATTGCCCTCATCATCTATCATAGGCGCATTTCCCACAGGCTTTAAGTTAAAGCTGAAGGCTCCCTTCGCTTTGATGTCTGCATTTCCGGCATCTTTGGTGATATGTTTTTGTCCTTTGATTTCCACGCTAATCGGCGGAAGAATCCTATGCTTACTGATGTCAGTTTTATCGGTAGGCTGAGATGTATTGTTCGGTTGGTCTCCTGTAAAGGTACGGTGAATGGTGATTGCCGTATTGGTATTCTCCACACTAAGCTTTCGCTTTTCTGTGGATGCATTCATATGAACATAAATGCTGATGGCGCTTTGTCCCGGAAGATAAAAGGGCTTACCGGCCTTGGTCTTTCTTACATCCACCGCAATAGCTACAATACTTTTCTTGTCCACCGGATGATTCTCAGGCTCATATTTTTTCCAGATACTGCTGTCATCCACATTAAGATTCGATACATCCGGCTTTACCGTAGCATAATAAACTACCGGTGCTGCAGTATCTTTGTTATTGGCATTGTGGGCATCGTAGGTTTTCTTTCTTAAAAGGGCAGGGAAATCCACATAGTCAAAGTCTCCATTCCTTTCCTCCTCTGTTCCCAGAATATCATATAATACATAATCTGCCGTCTTGGAATTGGGAGCGGTACTGTACATTAATTTATGCACATAGGGGTCTCCTGCATAGGAAACATTTTGCGGAATATACTCCTTCTTGATTTCCGTACTGATACGGTTTACAAATCCGGCGGATACTGCGGTAGGAATGTTATAGTCCACATTGGCTTCCGTATACAAGATTCCCTGTTTCTCCGAGGTGGAAGTTTCCATCACGGATTTAAAATACTGCTTATTCTCATAATTTGCCCCGACAAAATTGTCTGTAGTCAGATTCGTCTTGCTCTTATGCTTGGGAGTCTCATCCACAAAGCCTACATTATTCTTGGGGTTGGCACCATTATCAATAATACTGCTATAGGTATTTTCCAGCTTATACTGCACGCGAACACCGTTTCTGGTAAGGACTCCTCCGGTAAACCAATCCGCTTTTCCCGGTCTTTTAAACTTGATTTTCATCATGGTTTGTCCGGAGTCTTCCCAGTTTGGAATGAATTCCACGGTATAGTCTTTTCCTTTTTCATAGCGTGCTCCCGGAGTCGGTAGGGAATCCGCGTAGCTATAGTCTCCCATCTCTATACTGTCCGGGTCAACATTCGTTTCTAAGGGCAGTAAATCATAAAAAGTACCCTCTGTAATCTTATAGGCATTTAGATAAGCAGCATAGGAATTATTGATACTCATATCATTATATGCCGTGAAAGTAACGGCTCTTCTTTGTCTTCCTGTTGCAGGATCGTCCTCTATAGAACCTATACTTTTCTTTTCCAGCACACTTTGATAATTCGCCGGACTCAGTTGGTAGCCTACCTTATTCCAAAATTCTCCTACCTGATTTTTTACAATCTCAGTATCTCCGATGGACAATTTTCCTTCCGCCGGTGCGGCAATAAAACTGTTCTTCTTATTTTGAAGGTCCTTCTCCAGTCTTTGTTTCATGGCCTCTGTAGGATGAAGGCGAAGATTTACCCTTGTAGTAAAGCCGGTCTCATAGAAGGAGCTGGAATTTTTAAAGCGAATCTCCTTGATTCCCTCCGGAAAGGACACGGGTTTCTGCACAGTAGCATCCTGTTCCACTCCGGATACACTGCGGAATTTTTTGTATCCCGCTGCATTCAGATAAAGCTCTCCAAGCTTTTCTTCACTTCCCCCCTTCTTCTTGCCGTAAACCTCAATGGGGGCAAAGCGAGTATAGGCCTTGCTGGAGTTCACGGCTTTTTCATTACTGTAGCCGTTAAACTCCACATCATAGGCGGTATAGTCCGCCAGATAAAAGGACTCATAGGAATAGTCATCTTCTGACAGCACATAAGGATCTCCCCCTGTAGAAGGATAGCTTAGTACTCCGGCGCTTTCCGTGGGCTTTCCGTCACTGCTGCTAATATTGTCCATGCTAAAGAGGGTATATCTTCCCCCATCGGAAATCTCCGCCTTGGAACCATTTGCCGTAGTATAGGCCGTATGATCTCCATTCCATGTGATTTCACTATCCTTTAAATGGGTACCTGCAAAGAGACTGTAGGAAAGACTCACCGGAGTTCCTTCCGCCAAAAGGGTCTGCATTCCCTTAATCAACTGGGTATTGGTATCAGTTGGCTGGCCGGTATATTTATCTAAACGAGCCACTCCCCCAACATTTTTTCGTACATATACTTCCAGTTCTGCAGTACTTTCCGCCTTGGGTGTTCCGTTATATCCATCCTGCCAAATATCCTGTACAGAAAATGTACTTTTATACTTTAGAGGATGAGTTTCCAGATCCTGTCCGCTACTCTGTGCTGTTGTAATATCCGTTTTGGGATAACGGTAAAGAAAGGCATAAAAAGCGGTATTTCTGTAGCCTCCATCATCAAAGCTGGCATATTCTTTATAATCCAGGTTTTTATTTTTGTATTCCGTCTTATATTCCGGAGCAATAAAAATGCTTGTCTTTCCCATAGGATTCCCTAAACGAGGCTCACTGGGCGTCGCTACACCCATTTCTTTGGCAATATCCTTGGGACTGTTCCCTATTTTGCCAAGCATTTGATCCGGATTAAATAAAGTATCAAATTCTCCGTCCTGAGGATAACGCTTTACACCGATTAATTGTCCGGAGGAAATTGCTCCGGAACCGGCTACCGGAGCTGATGTGGAAGTAATATCCGGCACAAAGGATAGGGCCTGGGTACTCCACTTGGCACGATCCGCTCTTCCATAAAAGAGGCCGTAAAAATAATTATCCGCATCTGCCGGTCTCGGTCCCCATGTGGGATCCCATTGGAAGTAAACGGATTTGGGTGCATCGAACTTCTTCGCCTCCCTTAGCTCCACCGTGCTGGGATTTACTTTGGATTCCACCCTGATTCTTAGTTTTCGTTCTATACTGGCATCATGGGGACCGGTAAAGCTTCCATCCATGTCCTGGTCGACTTCCAAGAATACCGGAAATTCCAGCTCATAAACACCCTTTTCTCCCGAAGTACTGTCGTGGGTATACTCTAATAAGGTCGGCGTAAAATTATAAGAAAAAATAGCCCCCAGGGAGTTGGCAGGACCTCTGGCATCCGTGTTACTGACCTTAATATAAGGCACCGCTACTCCGTTTACCATTTTGGTAATGCCGCCTTTTGTATAATTACTTCTGTTCTTTGAAACCCCCGGCGCTTCCACAATATCGCCCGGATTAAACTGGGAAATTAAGCTTCTGCTATTCTGGTCCTCCGCCACCTGATCCGTTCCGTCTTTTCCTTTAAAAATCGCTGCAGGAAGATAAATGTTGATAGAACCTGTAGGATAGTCCTGTGGTGCTCCCGCCCCTCCAGCAAAATTCACCATATAGCTGATTCCTATGGTCATGTTGTTATTTTTACCGGGCTTAATCAGCATGGACTTTTTTGTGTCTTCATCAGTAGCACTATAATCCGGGTTAATATAACTAATGGAAGCATCTTTGTTCGCTGTGGCATTAACACTCCAGAAGGCATGGAACTTGATTTTGTTATTGTTTCCTTCTGTAGGAACATCTCTCCTTCTTCTGGTACGCACTACTGCATAGGGACTGAAATGTTTTCCCTGAAAACGGATTCCCTCTTCCTCTTCTTTAGAATCCAGATACTCTACACCCTTCTGCTCATCAAAATGCAGAACCTGTAATTTAGACTCCTCGATTTGAGAAGAATCCTCTCCCAAGCTACTCTCCGATTCTTCTCTTGCTTCATTCTCCGCTTCCGGCTCTACTTCTGTAGCTGTTTTCGTGTCTTCTTTTTTATTTTCTAAGGAGGATTCTTCCAATGTAATCTCTACGGCTTTTCCTTTTTTCGGCTGAACCTCAACCTTCTCGCCGTCCTCGTTTAAAACATAAAAAGAAATATCCACAGCGGAAAGAGAGTCTACTTCCCAGCTTTCTTCCTTCCGCTCTTCTTTTTTCTTTCCTCCATTTTTTCTGTCTTCTTTCAAATGATTTCCGGCATCTTGCAGCTTGGCTCTTTGCAAGGCCTTCTCTTTCATTTCCTCTAAAAGACTTTCCTCCTTGATGTCCTTTACTTCCATCTGTACATCTAAAGGAAAGGTAGATTCCGGATATTTTGCAGTAATCCGAACACCGGCTTCACTTAGCCCCTCTATTTCCCCCTCTTCAGCGTTCAAAATAAACTTTGCAGCTTTTTTTCTTCCTTCTAAAGAATCCGTCGCGGAAGAGGCCCCCTCTATCGGAGAGGATTCCGGTGCAGCAGGTTCCGTTGCAGTAGGTTTCGTTGAAGATACTGCATTTGAAGAGGCTTCTACAGGAGAACTACCTGTTACAGAGCTATCTATCGGAGAGCTTTCCGCTGAAGACGCTTCCAATGAAATTGTTTCTGTTGAAGCTGTCTCTTTAGGTGAAGCTTTCTCGAAAGAAATAGCTTCCTTCTGATTTTCCGCCTCTGTTTCCTTGACTTGCAATGGCGACGCAGATACCTCCTCCGCGAAGCTTACCGTTTCTAAGGGACCGGCAGCTAAAAGCATAGCCAAAAAGAAAGCAAAGAGTCGTGTCCCTACTATTCTCCCCGTCTTAAAAGCCGGGATTTGTCCTCGATATCCCAGCTTTTACCGCCCTTTTTCTTTGTCTTTGGCTAAATCGCCTCTACTCGCACTTTCCTGCATCATTGTAAACTCCTTTTCCTCCAAAAAAAGAAAGTGTATCTCCCTCAACGCTTTCTTCCTTCTTATTCTCAATCAATGATGTATCGACTCAATTTCCACTTTTTAAAAGGATTATCCGGAAATAAAATAAAACAAATATTTTTTTTAAAATTTTTTATTTTAAAATCAATACTGTCTCTGTTTTCCTGGTTTCATATGCAAAAAAATAGAGCATAGAGTAAAGGCATTAATGCCATTCTCTCTATGCTCTATTTTTAATTCTTAACGAGTATCGCACGCGTAGTGTGCGATATCTCGTTTTAAACTAAAGCTTATGTCGATAAACAGATTTCTCTATTATCTTACTTTAAACTTATCTACAAGGTCGTTCATCAGGTTAGCCTGAGCGGATAATTCCTCTGCTGTTGCGGCACTTTCCTCTGCTGTTGCGGAGTTTTCCTGCACTACAGCGGAGATTTCCTGAAGACCGTCACTCAAGCGACTAACACCTGCAGATTCCTCTTCGGAAGCCTTGGAAATTTCTCCGATCAAATCATTAACCTGGTTGGTACTTTCGGATACGGAGTGTAAAGCTTCTGCAGTTTCCTCGGTGAACTTAGCACCCTTCTGTACTGCTCCGATGGTTTCTTCAATCAGAAGAGAAGTATTCTGAGCTGCTTCCTGAGACTTCTTTGCCAGGTTGCCGACTTCATCCGCAACTACCGCAAAGCCCTTTCCGGCCTCTCCTGCTCTTGCCGCCTCGATAGCTGCATTTAAGGAAAGAATATTGGTCTGGAAGGCAATATCATCGATGGTCTTGATAATCTTACTGATTTCCTTGGACTTCTCGGTGATTTCTTCCATAGCGCCCTGCATGTCAGTCATCTTCTGGTTACTGGTTTCTACATGAGAACCGCTGACAACACCAAGCTGCTGAGCCTTTTCAGCCTGCTTTGTGGTATGACGAATCTGCTCTGTAATGTCTTCCATGGTCTTGGAAAGCTCTGCAATGGAAGATGCCTGCTTGGTAGTACCCTCGGAAATTCTCTGGGCCATGCTGCTTACCTGTTCCGCACTGCTGCTTACCTCGGAAGAGGAAGTGTGTACATTCTTCAAGGTACTGTTCAAGCTTGTGGAAATTTCCTGTAAAGAATTCAAGATTGGGCGGAAATCTCCCTTATAGTTCTCATCTTCTTTAATTTCTGTTGCAAAGTCTCCCTGAGCAAATGCTCCAAGCTTCGCCTGTAAATCGGATACCACATAGGTCAGACGCTTTACGATATTGTTAAAGCTCTTTACCAGACGGCCGATTTCGTCTTCCTGTGCATAGGAAACCTTAATGTCAAAGTTACCCTCTGCCAGCTTGTCACTTTCCTCTGCCAGCTTTCCAAGAGGACTAAGAGACTTCTTAAGTGCTGTGAAAAGAATTACCTGTAAAAGAATAAACAAAACAACTTCTGCAGCAACCAATGCAACAAAGAGCTGGTTCTTACCCTGGTTGTAAAGGTCTAAGCTCATTGCGGACTGTACATACCAGTCTGTTCCATAGATGGTGAGCGGTGCAAAGTAACGAATACGGTGGCTGTCCTTAATATGGAAAATGCTCTCTCCGTCAAACTTGCTCTGGATCTCGTTCTTAAAGGTCTCTTCTCCAACGTACTCAGAAAGGTTCTTTCCTACCGCATCAGGGTTGGAGCTGTATACGAACTTACCATCCTTATTGATAACATCAAAGAAGGTCTTAGCACCTTCACCGGACTTATCAACTCCCAGAGTATCGAACATTTTAACATTTAAGTCTACTACTACCGTTCCAATAAACTTGTCATTATGAAGGATAGGTACAACCAATACAAAAATTGTCTCTCCGGTAATGGAGGATACGAAGGGGTCTACCACATGGCTAACCTTTTCCTGAGAAGCTCTGGTATAATACTCTTCCGCTCCGTTTCCGTAAAACTTGTAATCCAGGAACTTGAAGAAACGCTTATTCTCATCTCCGTTATCTCTTCCTAAATACATAGCGTATTCCGGCTCACCCTGCTGGAACGCATTTGGCTCGAAGAAAACGCCTGCTCCCATAACGTGTTCATCATGACGAATCATTTCCCATACAGAATCCAGTAAATATTTTTCTTCAAAGGATCTTCTTTCACTTAAGTGAACGGTGTCTTTTAAAAGACTGGGAACTGTTGCTGCACCGGTATCCGGCTCGTTATACATTTCTTCCAAGTGATCGCTGATTGCTCTTGCAGCATTCTCCGCTAAAGTAATGGACTTTTTGACTTTTTCTACATTCATCGCTGTAGTGGAAAGTAAGTAATCCTGATTAATCTTATCGAAGGATTTTCCTACCGCATTCAGCAGAACAATGTTTACCAGCACAAAGACTATCAACATGGATATGCAGACCAATGCAGAAATTCTTCCTGCAAGGCTGCTTCTCTTTCCAGTTCTTACAGCCTTCTTCTGTCCCGGTTTTACTCCCGGAGCTTTCTTAAAAGCCTTGGAGCCCGGCTTTTCCTGACTCCCGCCTGCCTGTGTCTTAACAGCAGCTTCCTTTGGGCTTAACCCGTTTTCCTGTGTGTTTTCCATTCTTCCTCCTTGAAATTGTCATTCCTCTATCTCAGGAAAATTTTCGTGAAATGGTAGGAGCTATTCTCCTCCATGATTCCGCTTTAATCAATATCGTCAGTTTGGAAGAATGTATTAGTGAATTTACGGAAATTGTGCTCTAATGCAGTATGGTCTGTAATTGAGGCAAGCATCCGGTTAGCTTACCCCTGCTTACTATAAGAAAGTGTGATTTAAAAGTTTACGCTCTAATGCAGTATGGTCTGTAATTGGGGCACGCTCTCGCTAACTTCGCCTTCGTAGCAGTACTAACTTCAAGCTTCGCTTTGCTCGCTTTCAGTAAGTACTGACGGGCTCAGATTACCCCTATTACAGACCATACTGCATTATTCGCTTTAACTTATGAATTTTTACAGGCTTTCACTTTGCCGGATTTCAGCAAGTGTCATAAAACTCAGATTGCCACATTACCGACCATGCTGTATTATTCGCTTTTCTTATGAATTTTTACAGGCCTTTACTTCACCGGTTTTCAGTATGTGTCGTTGGGCTCAGATTACCCCATTACAGACCATACTGCATTATTCGCTTCACTTAGGAATTTTTGCAGGCCTTTACTTCACCGGTTTTCTGCAAGTACCGGCGGGCTCAGAC
>CAUUUY010000057.1:0-8700 GCA_963548305.1 uncultured Oribacterium sp. | reverse complement strand
AGACTTTTGGGTCTGCTTTACTCTTGATTATCTATTTCACCGCTGTCCTTGGAAAACTTCTATTGCCTTTAAAGGAGGAACAAGCCTATCGAAAGCCTATAATATAATTTATAGATTTTCTGAAGATATAGATTTGATTCTAGACTGGAGGGTTTTAGGTTATGAAAAATATGAGCCTTGGGAAATACGCTCAAACACCAAACAAGAAGCATTCAATCACGAGGCTAATCTTCGAGCAGAAGTTTTTTTAGCAGAACAGTTCTGTCCTACTATACGAAAAGAACTCTCTCAAGAACTTGGCCAAGAAGCAAATATTTTTATTGATCCAAATGATAGACAAACTATTATCTTTGCTTATCCAAATCTATTTATCAATCAAGCTACCTTGCAGGTAATTCGCTTAGAAATCGGTGCATTAGCTGCGTGGACACCTGCACAATCAGCAAGCATTACTTCCTATGTAGCCAACTATTATCCGAAGCTCTTTTCACAAACAAGTACAGCAATTCTTACCGTATTACCCGAACGTACATTTTGGGAAAAGGCTACTATTTTGCATCATGAAGCCTATCGTCCGGAACATCTTTCAATGCCTCCACGATATTCCCGACACTATTACGATATTTACCGTATGTCCCAAAGTCCTATAAAAGACTATTCTCTTTTATCTCTCAATCTATTAAGCAAAGTAGTTGCTTTTAAAATGAAATTCTATCCAAGAGCTTGGGCAAAGTATTCAGAAGCTAAACCCGGTTCATTGAAGTTGCTTCCTCCTAGCTATCGGTTTTCTTCTCTCGAAAAAGACTATTCTGCCATGAAGGATATGCTTTTTGGAAATATTCCCAGTTTTAACGATATCATAGACACTCTTACTCAGTTAGAAAAAGAAATTAACTCTCTTTCATAGAAACTCTTTCTACTAGCATCTCCCTACATTATAGAATTTTTTCCGCCTTTCCCTTGAAATTCATAAAAAAAATTTATAGACTATTGCTGTTTTTTTCTTTAGAAAGGATAGTCTTATGCTTCATGAACAGCAAAAAAAGGCGCTAGAGGCCGCCTTTCCTCATACAATTCCCATCTTAACCGGCTTTTTATTTCTAGG
The DNA here is from genome assembly GCA_963548305.1 of uncultured Oribacterium sp. Taxonomy (GTDB): domain Bacteria; phylum Bacillota; class Clostridia; order Lachnospirales; family Lachnospiraceae; genus Oribacterium. The sequence goes on along the minus strand of CAUUUY010000057.1, from coordinate 7,595 downwards.
CTTTGCCTATGGTATCTATATGCACAGCGCCGGTCTTTCCGTGGTCTACACCTTCTTTATGGCCTCATTAATCTATGGCGGTTCTTTAGAGCTCTTGGCTGTGGGATTTCTTCTGGGTCCATTTGCCCCTTTGGAAACGCTTTTTCTGGCTATTATGATTCAGCTTCGGCATCTGTTCTACGGCATTGCCATGCTGGATAAATTCCCCAAAAAAGGATGGAAGCGTTTCTATCTAATCTTCGGGATGTGCGACGAAAGCTTCAGTATTAATTACAGCGCAAAAATACCGGAGGATGTAGATCCGGGCTGGTTTATGTTTTTTGTAACACTGTTAAATCAAATCTACTGGGTTGTAGGCTCCTGCCTTGGTACGCTTCTTGGAAATGTCCTGCCTTTTTCCACAGAGGGCATTGATTTTGTCATGACTGCTCTCTTTGCGGTGATTTTCTTAGATCAGTTTTTGAAGGAGAAAAATCATTTTTCTTCTCTGCTGGGGCTGGGGGTATCCATCCTGTCCCTAGTTATTTTTAAAGCAGAGCATTTCATCCTGCCTGCCATGCTGGGAATCCTAGGCATTTTCCTCCTGGCAAAGCCTAAGTTGGAAAAGCAATTTGAGGTAGCAGAGGAAACATGATAAAGCAATCGAATTTTCAACAAATGAAGTTTTTAGAAAGGCAAGCTTATGACTGTATGGCAGCGCATCATTATCATAGCGCTTTGTGTTTTGGGCACCATGCTTACCCGCTTTTTGCCCTTTATCTTATTTCAAAAAAATACACCTAAAACAGTGCAATATCTGGGAAAGGCTCTGCCTCCCGCAAGCTTTGCTCTGCTTTTGGTGTATTGTCTTCGTAATGTTCAGTTATTTAGCGGAAACCACGGACTCCCGGAGTTTCTTTCTCTGGGACTGACTATCCTGATCCATTGTTGGAAGCGAAATATGCTGCTTTCCATCTTTTCCGGCACCGTCCTGTATATGCTGTTTCAACAGGGAATTTTGGCTTTGCCGTTTTAACGACCTAAGAATTGTCAGAACAGCTATGCGTCTTTATAGATAGCGGTTATCGATTGCTCTACTCATGTAGGCACCTTTTTTGAAAAATCCGCCTTCTTTTAAGCCCCATGCGATTGCCGAGCAGGCAAGCTCTTCTTTAGCATTCATTTTCGCGCTTAGAGAGGTGAGGACTATCCCTTGGGGGAACAGCTGTGCACTCAGGTATTCATACAGCCTATCGGCCTCTCCCTTTTCCACCAGCTTCGTAAGATAAGTAGGATTGGTATCCCACCATTCAGATGCCTTACAAAAGGATGCACTGGCACGCATTTCTCCAGTAGAGAGCTTCTCTGCACAAAGCGCTCGCAAATCCTCCAGCTGTGCCTCCCCAATCACACCATTTGTTATCGAATAAGCATAATAAGCACAGGCCAGACCTTCATCTTCAGCTTCCTTTAAAAGGTAAAGATTCGAAACGCCCCTTTTCTTGTATTTCTTCCATTTTGCGGCAATATCATGAAATACCTTTCCATTATAACGATTAGAGCTTCCCTGCTCTAAGGCTTCTTCCAATGCAGGAAGATCCACCTCTTTCTTTTCCCAATCATCAATCAAATTATACTGTAGCTCTGCCATCCTCTTCCTCCTAATCTTAAGGTAAAACACAAGGCCAATTTCTTTGCTTTCCATTCTATTGCGAAAACTATAAATTACAAGATGAAGTCAGCTATATCTGCCTACAGACTTTGAATAGAGTTATAGATTTTGTCAGGCTTTGGCAAAAGATTGTGTATTTTGGGGATAAAGACTATACTACAAAAAATGAATCAGCGCTTTGAACGACAATGAGGATAAAAATGAAAATCAGCAGTGACTATACGTCAAATAGAGCATGGTTAAGGGATGTGGTTGGCAATCAGCCAATGATTTTGCGTTCTGTCTCCGCTCTGGAATATTTGCAGCTCTTTGTGGGCTACTTTTCTGAAAGCAAGGTGGAGGTTTATGCCTTGGAGGAAAGTCCGGAAGAAAATATACAGTGCCATATCGTAGAAAGTCTGGATGCTATAGAGTACATCCGTTTTGAAAATGTTCTTTGTTCCAGTCCAAGCCAGGCCGTAAATGATATGCTTTCTGATTTTGAGCATAGCGATGAAACTGCTCTTGTGGAGGCTTTAAGCAAGTATTACTATTCCCACGAAGAAAGCTTTAGCGGATTAGACATCAAAAAAGAAAATCGGAAACGATTTGAAGAACTAAAGGACTGGGCTATAAACTATTTTGAGGTGGGTTAAATGACGAAGCAAGAAGAAATTATGTATGAAATCATCGGTTCCATCACCAGTACTGATTTGCCCATTGTTTTTAAAGGCGGTTTAGTTCTAAAGCTATTGTTAAAGGAAAATGGATTCGAAGAAATAGAGAGAATGACCAAAGATATCGATGCCAGCTGGATTGGAACTGCTCCTACAATGTCTGTTATAGCTAGTGAAATCAGCCATTGCCTTGAGAAAACACATCCTGCTTTAGTTGCTATTCCCTCTCGTGAATATGGAGAGCGCCGTTCCGGAGGCATTCGAATTGTAGAAAAGGAAACGGAAGACGAAATTGCTTCTATGGACATAGATATAAAGCCCGCCCTGGGTGATAAAGCGTATTATCTTGGAGACATTAAGGTAAGGGGAATTATTAGCGACGAAATTCTGGCAGATAAAATCAGCGTTTTATCCGGTGACTTTATCTTTCGACGAGTAAAAGACATGGTGGATGTATATGCCCTAGCCCACTGCATAACGATTAAAGTCAATGATATTTTTTCCGCCTTCCAAAAAACCGGTCGCGTTTGCGGAAAGTTCCAAAAATTTTTAAATCAAAAGGAAGACTTGGAACATGCCTATAATAAGCTGAATATTGTAAAGGGAAAACCAAGCTTTGAGGAAATTTATTCCTACCTTTTGCTATTCCTCGAGCCATTTTATAAAGAGAATACAAAGTCCAATTCTGTTTGGGACAATGATAAAAAGGAATGGTCTGATGATAAATAATTCCCCTTCAACAAGATGTCTCAGGCTTCGCTTACGCTACTTATTAAGAATAAAAAAGGATATAGAAGGTATGGTTATGGAAAATAATTTTTATAATGAAATTAAGAATATATTGATAAGTGCAAGGAATAAGGTTTATAAAACAGCAAATTTTGCTATGGTTGAAGCTTATTGGAATATTGGTAAGAGAATTATTGATGAACAAGGCGGTAAATATACAGCAGAATATGGGCAAGGTTTATTGCAAGAACTATCTAAACAGATGACAAAAGACTTTGGTAAAGGCTTTACAGTTGCAAATCTTAAGAATATGAGACAATTTTATCTTACTTTTCCAAATAGCTACGCACTGCGTAGCGAATTGAGTTGGACACATTATCGAAGTCTTATGCGTGTTGAAAATGAAAAGGCAAGGAACTTTTATTTGGAAGAAACGGTAAAATCAAATTGGAGTACAAGGCAGCTTGATAGACAAATAAACAGTTTTTTCTATGAAAGATTATTATCAAGTCAAAATAAAGAAGAAGTATCAAAAGAGGTTTTTCATTTGTAGCAAGGCAGAAAAGATTTACCTTTGACGGAAGACATTTCAGAATAGATTTAGTGTTTTATAACTACATACTGAAATGCTTTGTCTTGATAGATTTGAAGATTGGAGATTTAACACACCAAGATTTAGGACAAATGCAGATGTATGTTCATTACTATGAAAGAGAAATGATGAATGAGGGAGATAACCCTCCGATAGGCATTGTACTTTGTGCTGATAAGAGTGATTCTATTGTTAAATATACTCTTCCGGAAGATGAAAAACAGATATTTGCATCAAAATATAAACTGTATTTACCAAGTGAAGAAGAACTTCTAAATGAATTGAATAAGGAATATCTAACCATAGAAAGCTATGCAGATAAAGAAAAAGACAATAAAATAGTCAATTGGTCAGAAAACATTTGACTCATTAAAAAATGAAATTTAATATTCAAGATAACAATTTGTGAGCTTGAAAAAACGACTGGAAAAAAAAACCAGTCGTTTTTTGGTGTAATGAATAGGAGGAAAACTATACTTTAAGTTCCTTCTTCTCCCTCTCCTTCAATTCCTTCAAGATTCCTCCGGTAATCAGGGCTGCGATAATGGCCGCAAAGAGATCACTGAGAGGCTGGGACATTTGCAGACCGAAAAGTCCGAAGGCACGGGGGAAAATCAGCAAAATCGGAATCAGGCAAATGCCCTGCCGTAGCAATGCCACGATGCTGGCCCGAAGGGGATAGCCGGTAGTTTGGGAAAACATATTGGCCATGGTAATCTGGGCGGCCAGAGGCATGGTCAGGCATTGCAGCTGCAAAGCCAAGGTACCGATTCGGATAACCTCCGCATCTTCTTTTCGGAAGGCGGTGACAATGGGCTTTGCCATAAGAAAGACTCCCACGCCGGCAAAAATCAGCATGATAAAGCAGACCTTCAGACTGAAACGATAGGCCTCCGCCACTCGCTTGTAGTGCTTGGCGCCATAGGCATAGCCGCAAACCGGCTGAAAGCCCTGTCCAAAGCCAATCACCAGGGAAAAGATGAACATACTGACACGCATCACGATGGCCATGGCTGCGATAGCCGCATCTCCGTAAGGATGGGCGGAAAAGTTCAGTAAAATGGTGGAAACCCCGGCAATTCCCTGTCTGGCAAGGCTGGGACAGCCGAAGCGCAGAATAATGCTGTAGCGTTTGATACTCGGCTTAAAATTTCGAAACGATACGGAAATGCAGGCCGGCATCCTGTTGCATTGGTACAATAAAATGCCAAAGGATATCATTTGGCTGATTACGGTAGCCACCGCAGCACCGCCAATCCCCATTTTCCCAACGTAAATAAAGAGAGGATCCAGAAACATATTGATGACACCGCCGGTACTGATGCCAATCATGGAGTAAAAGGAATTTCCCTGAAAGCGGAGCATATTGTTCATGCCCAGTGAAGCCATCATAAAGGGGCTTCCGAAAAGGATGATTCTGGCGTACTGCATGGCATAGGGAGCAATGGTTTTGGTGGATCCCAGAGCGTAAACCAGAGGTTCTACGAAAATGCCGGCAATCACCGCAATCAGTGTTCCCAGTATCAGCTCTGTAAAAAATCCCACTGCCACATAGCGTTCCGCTTCTTCCTGCTTTTTCGCACCCAAAAGCCGAGAGATTTCATTTCCGCAGCCCATGCCGATCATGAAGGCGATTGCCTGAATGATGGCCGCCATGGAAAATACCACACCCACTGCCGCAGAGGCGGAGGTTCCCAGACGGGAAACGAAGAAGGTGTCCGCCATGTTATACACCGCCACCACAATCATGGACACCATGGAAGGAACGGCCAGCTTAGGAATCAAACGATTCACCGGTTCCTCCAGCATTTGCCGAAACTTCTCCTCTTCGCTTATGGCCATGTCTTCCGCTCCCTTCTCTGGCAATTTTTCTACTTCCATGCTACAATGACAGCCATTATACTACCGTAAAATTTTTTTCGCAAAAAAATCTTGAGTTAGGGGAGTCAGGGGAGTTTAGAAATGAAGAAGTTTTTTCGTTATGTCAGTCAAAGTATAGCCGGGATGATTGGACTTTCCGTTTATATTTTAGCGGATACCTATTTTATTTCTTCCTATGCGGGAACGGATGGCCTTGCGGTTTTAAATTTGATTCTTCCGCTGTACGGCCTTCTCAATGCCCTTGGCAATATGATTGCGGTAGGCTGCGCAACCAGATACAGCATTCGACAGGCTGCGGGAAAGGATGTAAGCTCCTTCTTCTTCCAGGCTATTTTTTGGAACTTCATTTTCGCCCTGCCCTTCACCTTCTTCGGCCTCTTCTTTCCGAAGCAGGTTTTAGCGATTTTAGGGGCAAATGCGGAATTGCAGAATCTGGGAATGAGCTATGTTCGAATCATTTTAGGCTCTGCCTTCCTCTTCATGGCAAACAGCAGTATGACCGCCTTCACCAGAAATGACAAGAACCCCTCCATTGCCATGGCCGGTTCTCTGATGGGATCCCTCTTTAACATTGTTTTTGACTATATTTTCATGTTCCCCATGGACTTGGGCATGACCGGAGCGGCTCTGGCCACCGCCCTGTCTCCGGTGGTTACCAGCCTGGTTTGCGCTCTGCATTTTCGGAGTCCGAAAAATACCATCGCCTTTCGTTGGCAAAGTCCGCGCTTTAAGCATCTCTGTGCCTGCTGCAAGCTGGGATTTTCCGCCTTTGTCGGCGACCTAACCAGTGCCGTGACCATCAGTACCTTTAACGGCCTGATTTTAGGCCTTAGCGGAAATATCGGTGTTGCCGCCTACGGTGTCATTGCCAATGTTTCCTCTGTCTGCACCTGCGTATTCAACGGTTTGGCTCAGGGAAGCCAGCCCTTAATCAGCAACAGCTACGGAAAACGTGATATTCATAAGCTCCAGTCCTACCTGCATTACGGCATCGTAAGCGCCTTGGTACTGGCGGTTTTGATTGTGGCAAGCATCATTTTCCAAAGCGACTTCTGTATCGCTCTTTTTAACCGGGAAAATGATCCTATCCTCTACCAATATGCCAAGGAGGGAATTCCTCTGTATTTCATCGGTTTCCTTGCGGCCGGGCTGAACATCCTGATGGTAAGCTATTTCTCCGCTACCAGCAATCCCCGCCCCGCCTTTATCTGCTCCTTGCTGAGAGGCACCATCGCCATCGTATTTTTTGCCTTCTTACTTTCTTCCCTTCTGAAAATGCCGGGGGTTTGGCTTTCCTTCCCCGCATCTGAAGCTTTCACCTTCCTGGTGGTGCTGTATTTTTATCGGAAGGAACGGAAAGAGATGAAGCTGCATTTGGAGGCGCAACAGGAGGGGAAATAAGGTCGGCGAAGGGAAGGACTGTATTCATTGATGAAGCACGCTCTGAAGCAGTATGGGTCTATAAATGGGGCATGCTCGCTAGCCTCGACTCTGCGGAGGGAAGGACTGTATTCATCGAGGTGGTTCACGCAGATGCAGTATAGGTATGAAATCGAGCACGCTCCCGCTAACCTCACCCTGACTGAGCAGTGGTTTTGTTAACCACTGCTCACTTTGCTTCGCAAAGCAAATTCCTTCGGAAGTTGGTCTGCAACAGGACGACTTTTCTGATGAAAAGTCTGTCCTTACGGTACTAAGCGAAAAACTACAGTACCTTTGTTTTTCGCAAGTACCGGCGGGCTCAGATTGCTCTCTTTCATACCTATACTGCATCTGTCGCTTCTCTAGATTGATTTCTACAGTCCTTCCCACTGCTGATGTGCAAGTAACGCGGGATAAAATTGCCCCTCTTATAGACCTATACTGCTTCAGTCGCTTTATCTTATTGATTTCTACAGTTCTTCACTTCACTGCTTTTGGCAAGTTTCAGCAGGCCAGATTACCTCTCTTACAGTCCTATACTGCTTCAGTCGTCTAACCTTATTGATTTCCGGGTATAAGGTTGCAATGCTTTTATCCGTATTTGTTTAGCTTAATATTTCAGACGAAGACAGCGACTCCGCAGAGTACATATAGCTCCACCGGA
>CAUUUY010000056.1:0-8798 GCA_963548305.1 uncultured Oribacterium sp. | reverse complement strand
GGAAACTATAGTCCGGACAACAGCCAGCTTCAGAATGTACAGAACTTTCCGCTTTTGCAACGGCAGCAGCAAAAAATAGACAGGGTGGAAAAGCTTTCCACACTCCTTACCGACTGGAAGAAAAAGGAGAAGGACGCAAAGGGAGAGGAAGTTCTGGGAACCCAAGGGATTTCCAAGAAAACCTTAGTCAAATATGCTATTTTGGGGATTTTCCTGGGAGGATTTTTGTCTGTAGCAGTGATTACCGTACCTTATCTTTTCACTAAGGAGCTTCCCAGAGAGGAAGATTTGGAAATGTCCTATGGCCTTATGGTTTTAGGCAGTAAGAAGCGTTATAAAAAGCAGGGGCTCTTTAAGAAATGGTCCGAAAAGCTTGCCGGGGAAAATGAGCGATGTGAAACGGAGGAAGAACTGTTCCGCCTTTCCAAGGCAAATCTTACTTTGCTGGCGAAGGAAAAGGAAATTCAGGAAGAGATCCTCTTTATCGGTGCAAAAGGAGAAATGAGAGAAAAGCTTGTACAGAATGTAGGAGAAGGAAATCCCCTTTCTGCAAGAGCTACAGAGGACATTTTGCAAAGTCCGGAAGGAATACAGGCTCTGTCAGAGCACAAATATCTGGTTTTAGCCTATCCGTCACAAAGTGACTTCTTAAGCTTCTTAAAGACAAAGAAGAAATGTGAAGCACTGGGCAAAGAAGTCCTTGGTGTAATTTTATATTAAAAAAGGGAATGTAAAATCAGGATTATAGAGTAATTTTTTATGCAGTATAGGTCTGAAATGGGGGGGTAGTCTGAGCCCGCCGGTACTTACTGAAAGCGAGTGAAGCGATGCTTGAAGTTAGTACTGCTATGTAAGGACAAACTTTTCATCAGAAAAGTTGTCCTGTACTAGACCAACTTCCGAAGGAATTTGCTTTGCGAAGCAAAGTGAGCAGTGGTTAACAAAAACCACTGCTCAGTCAGGCGAAGCTAGCGAGAGCGTACCCCGAGTTTCAGACCTATACTACATAAAATTCTATTTATTGATTTTTTACATTCCCTTTTTATATAAAATTACACTTAGGACTTTAGTTTTTACTATTGTCCGCCGGATGCTCGGTATTAAAGTCTGCTCCGTTGACTTCACCCTGCTTTGGCGCAACACCGGTGGAAGAGCCGGAAGCATGTACCTTATACTCCTTGATTACACCGTTCTTTCTCTGCTTCTTTTTTACCGTAGTGATTTTAGGAGTAGCCTTTACTTCCACGTCTTTGGTTTGTACTTCGCCGTCCACAACCCAAGCACCGTTCTCATCTACGGTGTAGCCGTCAGGAGTGGTGGTGGAAAGTAATGCCCAACCTTCCTGGTCGAAATAATAGCACTCTGCTACACCGTCATTGTTTCCGTCTAACCAGAACCAACCGGAATGTGCATAGGAATGATCTTCATTTTCATACCACCAACGGTTACTGTTTGCGCCCTGTCCTCTATTCCAATTGGCCATTGCCGGAATTGTAGAAAGAAGGCTTAAAGCCATCATTGCTACCGCTATTTTCATTTTTCTCATATTTCACCTCATTAAAATGGACTTGGGATCATCATAGAATCCCTTAAACTCTGCATCATTGTAACGACTGGAAAAGAGAAAGACAATAAAGAAAATCTTAAGGATAAAGTGTTTTTTATTAAGTAGAGAAAAGATTTTTTCGTTTTTTTCTCTATCTTTACCTATGAGAAAAGAAAGGGTATAATAGGGCACAGCATATTTTTTTAGAAAGAGGAAAGATGAAGAAAAGAAAATCAATACCAGGGACGATAGACCAGTATCTTCGGTGGCCCATTTGGCTTTCTCTCCTGTGGATTCCTATTTTAATTTCGTTAAGCTTTATCGATTGGAAGGCGTTTTTTGTCCTTCTCTTTTTTGCTGTAGTATATGTTTGCTTTGTTCTGTATCTTTATCAGAGCAGAAAGTCCAAGCTGATGTCTTCCCTTTTGGAATTTTCCTTAAAGGCAAATGACAACAACGCCAGACTTTTTGAAGAGATGCCTACGGCCTATTGTATTGTCAATGAAGAGGGAGGGATTCTTTGGGAAAACAAAGCCTTCCATCACATCTTACAAAAAGACAGCGGGGTAAAGAAGAATTTACTTTCCCTTTTCCCCAACATTCAGAAAGAGATTTTGACGGAAAGCGGAGCGGTTTTGGAAGTACATTCTTCCTTTAAGGACAGAAAGTACTGCATTGACCTGATTCGTGTGGATTCCTTGCAGGATGCAGAGCCGGAGGCCGTTACCTTATCGGAGGAGACTCGTTTAATCGCGGTTTACCTTCGGGATGAAACGGAAGAATTGGAATTACAGCAGAAGCTGGATGAGGAGAGAATCGTATTAGGTCTGGCCTATGTGGACAACTATGAAGAGGTTATGGAGCAGATTGAGGAGGTGAGAAGATCCCTGCTTACTGCTTTAGTAGACCGAAAGATTAACCGTTATATCGGTTCTGCCAACGGTGTAGTAAAGAAAATCGAAAAGGATAAATATTTTTTCATTCTTAAGCAGTCCGCTTTGGAAAAAATGATGGATGACCGCTTCTCCATTCTGGAAGAGGTGAAGAAGGTAGATGTGGGAAATGATCTTTCCGTAACCCTCAGCTTAGGAATCGGCTTCGGTGCGGGAGACTATGCCCAGAACTATGAGTATGCCAGAACCAGTATGGATATGGCACTGGGCCGTGGAGGTGACCAGGCTATCGTAAAGACTCCTGAGAAATTAAACTTCTTCGGCGGAAAGAGCCAGAGTACGGAGCGAGTTACCAGAGTAAAGGCCAGAGTAAAGGCCCAGGCCTTCCAGGAGTTAATCGAGTCCAAGGACAAGGTGCTCATCATGGGACATATCAACAGCGATATGGACTGTCTGGGTTCCTCCGTGGGCGTGTATCGTATGGTTACCGCCCTGGATAAGAGGGCTTATATTGTACAGAACGGGGTAACCCCCACCATTTTACCCTTAAAAGAGCGTTTTCTGGAAAATGAAGACTATCCGAAGGATATGTTTATTGACGGAGAAACCGCGAAGGATTTGGTGGATAACAACACCATGCTGGTGGTGGTGGACTGTGACAGACCGTCCATCATTGATGAACCGGAGCTTCTCACCATGGTGAAGACCAAGGTGGTTTTTGACCACCATAGACAAAGCTCCGAAACGATTCAGGGAGCGGTATTAAGCTACTGCGAGCCCTATGCCTCCTCCGCTTCCGAGTTGATTGCGGAAATGATGCAGTATATTCGGGACGGTATCAAGGCAAAGCCTATTGAGGCGGACTGTATGTATGGCGGTATCGTGATAGATACCAGAGAGTTTACCAACCAGACCGGTGTAAGAACCTTTGAGGCGGCAGCTTATCTGAGACGTTGCGGTGCGGATATCACCAGAATCCGAAAGGTATTCAGAGAAGATTTCAGTGATTATCAGGCCAAGGCGGAGGCCATCAGTCGGGCGGATATTTACCGGGATTTCTTCGCCATCAGCAGTGTTTCCTGTGAAGGCACGGAAAGCCCCACGGTACTTTGTGCCAAGACGGCCAACGAGCTCTTAAATATTCGGGGAATTAAGGCCAGCGTGGTCTTAACCAAGGTAAATGACGTAGTGTTCATTTCTGCCCGTTCCATCGACGAGATGAATGTGCAGGTTTTAATGGAAAAGCTGGGGGGCGGAGGACACCGCACCGTGGCAGGAGCCCAGATTAAAGAGGGTGAAGTGGCAGACTGCATTGTGCAGGTCAAAAAGGCCATCGATGAGATGATTGAGGAAGGAGAAGTAGAGTAATGAAGGTAATTTTATTAAAGGACGTAAAGGCATTAGGAAAAAAGGGAGAAATCGTAGAGGTTAGTGAAGGTTACGGAAGAAACTTCATTTTACCCACCAAAACCGGCGTACCGGCGGATGCGAAGAACTTAAATACCTTGAAGTTACAGCTGCAGAATGCGGAAAAACTGGCAGAGGAAAGACTGGCAGAGGCTAAGGAATTAAAGGAAAAGCTGGAGGCTATCAAGCTGGTGTTCACCATGAAGGCCGGAAAAGACGGAAGAGCCTTTGGTTCCATTTCCACCAAGGAGGTGCAGGAAGAGCTGAAGAAGCAGCATAGTCTTACCGTGGACAAGAAGAAAATGGAGCTGGATGTGCCTATGAAGAACTTCGGCGGCTATGACATTAAGGTGAAGCTACATAAGGATGTGGAAGCAACCCTCCATGTCAGCGTTCAGCCACAGGCTTAAAATAATTACTCATTACCTTTTAGCCACGGGCTTAAAGCAATTAGAAGACTTCTCTCTTTTTCAGAAAATGATGAGGAAAAGGAGAGAAGTTTTTTAGACCGAAAGTAGAGAGGGAAGAAAGAATGGCAGAACAGGAAGAGCGCCTGGTACTAAGAACCGTACCCCATGCCAAGGAAGCAGAGGAAAGTGTCATAGGCGCTATGATTCGAGATCAGGATGCGGTGATGACCGCTTTAGAAATTCTGGTGCCGGAGGATTTTTATAACAGACAATATCATATTTTGTTTGATGCCATGCGGGAAATGTCTTCGGAGGGCGTGACCATTGACTTTGTCAGTTTGCAGGAGCGTCTACGAAGAAAGAAGGATGTACCGCCGGAGTTTTTTTCTCTGGAAACCCTTAGAAATTTGGCGATTTCTGTTCCCAGTGTAGGAAATGTGCGTCTCTATGCGGAGATGGTAAAGGAAAAGTCTACCCTGCGTGCTTTGATTAAAACCAATGAAGAGATTGCAGAGCTTTGCTATAGCGGGAAGGAAGATTTGGAGACCATTCTGGAAAGTACGGAGAAACGGATTTTTCAGCTGTTGATGCAGAAAAACAACCGGCAATTTGTTCCCATTGATGAGGTAGCGATGAATGTGCTTCGACGTATTGAAGCCGCTTCCAAGCAAAAGGAATCCATTACCGGTGTGCCCACCGGCTTTATTGACTTGGATTATCGAACCGCCGGACTGCAAAAATCGGATTTGATTCTGATTGCCGCCCGTCCTTCCATGGGAAAAACCGCCTTTGTACTCAATATCCTGGATCATGTGGCGGTAAAGAAACGGGAGCCGGCCATGGTGTTCTCTTTGGAGATGTCCAAGGAGCAGCTGGTAAATCGTCTGCTCTCTCTGGAAACCTCCATTGATGCGGATAAGCTGCGAAAGGGAAATCTTACTGATGAGGACTGGGGAAATCTGATTGAGGGAATTGACCGTATCTCCCATGCCAATATGGTGATTGATGATACGCCGGGAATTACGGTTTCCGAGCTTCGGGGCAAATGCCGGAAGATGAAGCTGGAAAAGGGCATTTCTCTGATTATGATCGACTATTTACAGCTGATGAGCGGAGAAAGAGGAAAGCGTTCTTCGGAAAACAGACAGCAGGAAATCTCTGAAATTTCCCGTTCCCTAAAGGCCATTGCCAGAGAAATGGATTGTCCGGTGATTGCCCTGTCTCAGCTCTCTCGAGCGGTGGAACAAAGACCGGATCATCGCCCCATGCTTTCCGACTTAAGAGAGTCGGGTGCCATCGAGCAGGACGCGGATATTGTAATGTTCTTATATCGTGATGACTACTATCACAAGGATTCCGAAACCCCCAATGTGGCGGAGGTTATTATTGCCAAGCAAAGAAACGGTCCCATCGGAACCGTTACCCTGGGATGGCAACCACAGTATACAAGGTTTGTGAATGCAACAAGAGAGAAGCACTAGATAGATATAATAGGGAAAAGCTTATGGCGGATTTACTCAATAAAAATGCAAGAGAGGATTTAGAGGCAAGGGGACAGAAGCCGGGGCTTTCAAAAGAAGCTTTGGAGGATGAATATCGTAAGCTGGAAGCGGAGGGCTTTCCCGATGGGAATAGGATTCGTTTTATTTCTGCTCTTGGAAACAGTGGGGAGATGGCTTATCACTATCAGCTAATCTGTAAGGACTGGGAAGAAGAGACGCAGCTTTTCTTAGAGAACAGTTTTGATTGTCATGGAGAAGAAGGTCTGAAGTTTTTGTGGGAAAAGCTTTGCGAGATGGACGAGCAGGAGAAAAGGAAGAGAGCATTTACTGCCTATTTGATGGCAGTATGTCTTTCCAAGTTAAAGTATAGAACGTTTTATACTTCTTATTGTGATTGCTTGGCAGTTTTTTTGACGGAGCTTTTGGAAAAAGAAGGAGAAGCCTTTCTTCGTGCTAAGCTGATTATTGCCCTTGGATGGGTGGGAGCTTCTAAAGAAATCGAAGTTCTTATAAAGCAAATGCATAGCGATTCGGATGCTCTTTGCAGAGCTTGGTCTGCCACAAGTCTTATGCAAATGTCTTTTCATCGGGTAAATAAGGCAGTATTACAGGAAAGTACAAAAGCGGCTTTTGCAGGAGCTATTTCGGAAGAAAAGGATGTCTATGCCTGTGGGCTGATCTTGGAATCCGTACAAACTATATTTGGGAAAAAATGGATTACAAGCTCTGCCATAGAAAATATAGAGCTTGAAAAAATAGAAAAGGCGAAGAAATCCGCCCTTAGATTTTTGCATACTAAGTAAATAAAAGCGGGAAGTAAATCCCTATGTTGCTTTATCTAAGCTCTAAGCTTTCCGCATTGTACCAAAGGAAGCCATTTTCTTTACAGTATTGTTCGATTTCTTGACTTAATTCAGAATTTGCTTGATATTCCGTAAGATAGACGGATAGACCGGCAGTTTTTGCTTTTTCCAAATATTCTTCATAATAGGCTTTAGTTTCTTTATCCTGAGTAAGATAGGAGGGCTTGGAAAAATCGATTTTGGTGAAGACACATTCCTGGTTCACGCCGTCAAAGAGGCTTAAAGCCTTGCCATCTTCTATGCTTTTTTGCACGAAATTATCACCTCCATTTAAAATTAAAGGGAGGGAGTATTGCTTTAGTCCTGTTAAAATCTTTTTTAAGCCCTGATAGATTTCCTCTTGGGGATATTGATAGTAAATGTCTGTGTTATCCAGAAAAAAACCGTCTAATCCCATGGCGGAATATTGTTTTCCTAAGCTGTTGATTAGAAAATCCTGCCACTGTGGATTACTGACATCCATCCAGTATTCTTCCTCCCAATTTTCATAGGGTGCCAGACTATCCTTTTTAAAATCTTCATAATAAGGGCGGAAATTTTCCAGGGCGCCGATGTTCAGATAGCCGTAAACCTTTGTGCCCTCTGCCTTGATTTTCCGAATCTGCTCGGGACTAAAGTTAGAAGGATCCAAAACCACTATGCGGTAGTTTTTCAGCTTTTGAAGGCTTTCTTCATCCTGCTCCTCTGTTCCGGTATTCCCGCCAATTCCAAGAAATACGCCATAGTCCTTTTTGGGGCTTTCAGCCTTTGTACAGAAGCTGAGAGTAAGTAAAAAGAAAACACAAAGCAGCAGGGAGGAGAAAAAGCTGATTTGTGTTTTCTTTATTTTCATGGGTTCTCCTTATTTCTCATGCACCTTGTTTTTTGATCCACTGTACTTGGATTTAGCTACCGAATGCTTTGCTCGTTTTATTTTTCAGGGTAGCTTCCAAGGAAACAATCGGTACTTGTTTCTTTATTCATTTTCAGGAGTATCTTCCTGTAGTTTCCATCTTATTCTACTACCCGATATTCCTTTAGTACATGATCATCTTCAAAAATCAGGGGCTTTGCACTTAAACCGTCGGCATCCTGGTCATAGTAGCCCATTAAATAGTCATTGACCTCTTGAAGGTTGTTAAATTCATCCACCTGATAGGGGAGCTCAAAGGCCAGCTTTTCAATAAAGAGATATTTGTCTCCGTCCTGAACCAGAACGCCTACATGGCCTACAAATTCCTGCACCTTATTCTTGCCGTCATCCATGGTCATAAAGACAGAAATCATATGCATCTTGTCATTATGGAAAGAGATTTCTTTTTCCTTCCAGGATTTCTGAATTTCCTCCGCCAAAACCTTGCTGTCCTTCGTATTTGTTACGTCAATATAGGAGAATAGGGTGTCGAATTTCTTCTTATCTTCTCCGGTGAAAATGTTTTTTGCGGAAATCGCATCAAAATCGGAAAAGAGCATAGTGGTGTCTCCGGGAGTCTGATTGCCTACGGTAATGAAATCCCCCATCAAAGAATAGGCGGTAATTCTACAGTTTCTGCCTACATATCCCCCTTTATCTAACCAGGCATCCACCAGCTTATCCGTATCCAAGCTTGGAAATGCCTTATCAATGGTGGTCATTTTCTGTACAAGCTTGTCCTTTCCCACCGCATTATTGTATTCATCTACGGCGGCAAAGAAAGCTTTGATTTTCTCATCCTTCAGACCTGCATTTTTTAAAGCATTGGAAACCCGGTCTCTACTTTCCTGATCCACCAGATTGGAATATGTTAAGGAGAGCTTTGCCTTACTTACAGGCGTAAGACTGTCGGAGACATCATTGCCTTGTGTGGTCTCTGCTACGGAAACCTCATTGCCTTGTTTAGTCTCCGCTTCGGACACGTCATTAGCTTGTTTAGTCTCTTCGACTGTAGCGGTGCTTTCCTTTTTGGGGGAAGTCCCTTTATTTCCACAGGCTACGGCAAGAAGACTTAAGCCAATGAGAAAAATCCCAAATTGTTTTTTTATCATAGAAAACCTACTTTCCGAAAATGTACTATAATACTCTCAGGCATGTCTTTGCCGGAGAAAGTTTGCTCATTATGGAAGACTGTAGTTTTTCTCTTCGGGTTACAAAGAAAGGGAAATTTTGTATTCGCAAAGTTTTTCCATAGATTCCTTTCTTATAGAAATTCCTTTCGATG
>CAUUUY010000055.1:0-8869 GCA_963548305.1 uncultured Oribacterium sp. | reverse complement strand
AATCTGAGCCCGCCGGTACTTACTGAAAGCGAGCAAAGCGAAGCTTGAAGTTAGTACCGATGCGAAGGCGAAGTTAGCGGGAGCGTGCCCCGAATACAGACCTATACTGCATCGGAGCGTATCTTACCAATGAATACAGCCTCTTTTAGAATGACTCTTCCTCTGAAAAGGAGGACCAATATTCCTCCGCTAAGGAAATCAATTCTACCAGTGCCTTCGTCAGGGGCTTATCCTTCCGATACACCGCCACCGCATTCATTTTCGGATGTGTCTTACAGGGAATCAGGCGGATGCTGTCCGGCACATGGGCACGGTTATTGCTGCCGATAAAGGAGCAGTAATCTGAAGATTCCACAAGAGCCATCTGATAATGAATTCCCTCCACATCCATAGGCACATAGGGGTCAATGCCTGCATCTTCGAAGGCCATTTCCGCAACGGATCGTTCTGTAGAATCCTTTGGTGCCAGCACAAAGGGAAGCTTGGAAAGCTTAGCCAAATCTATTTCTTCCAAATCTCCCTCTTCTTCTAAAACAGCCAGAAGGGGATGATTTTTGGCAATAGCCAAAAGCAATTCTACCTTTCCCAGTAGCTTATATTCCATACGATAGCTTTGCTTGTCTCCCATGAGGACAATGCCTAAATCAATGGTGCCGTTTTTCACCAATTCCTGTGCCTTTAGCCCCTTCATGGAAGTAAATTGTAATTTTACATTGGGATGGCTTTCGTGGAATTTTTGGAAAATGTAGCACATCATATAGTCTCCTTGAAGTCCTGAGGCTCCGATGGCGATTTCCTCATTATGAAGCTGGCTGAGCTCTGCAATCTTGGCATAGCAGTCCTTCTTCATATTCATCATTTTCCGGGCTGTTTCCACATAGATTCTGCCCGCCTCGGTAACGCTACATTCATTTCCCTTACGAACAAAGAGCTTTGTGCCCAGCTCCCGCTCCAGATTTAAAAGCTGTAAATTCAAAGCAGGCTGGGAGATAAAAAGTCGTTCTGCCGCCCTGCTGATATTTTTTTCCTCTGCAATTCTTAGGATATGTTCTAATTTCTTTAAGTCCATGCTGTCTCCAATACTCCTTTATCTCAGAAGGATTTTTCTTAAAATTTATGTCCTCAAAATTTCTTTGAGAAACTTGTTCCAATTTACAGTTTTTGAAAATCCCCATGCGGTCTTGTAAAGGTATATCGGCAAAAAAGAAAAGCCTATCAATAGCAAAAAGAAAAGCCTATCAATCTCATTTTATTTGACAGATTCCTTAGTTCCATGTAAAGTGAAAAAAATTTAAATGCAATTTTATTTTGTTACAGTGCAAACTAAAGGAGGAAAGGAATTCAGTTCCTTAGATATATATTGTCCATAGCTGCCGAAATAAAATAGCGCATTTATTACTGCAAAGCATGAAGTCCTTTGAAAGGAGAAGAAATAAAATGAAAAAAAGAGAAGCAGGGGTATTACTTCCTTTATTTTCCCTACCGGGAGAAGAGGGAATCGGAACCATGGGAAAGGAAGCCAGAGCGTTTATAGACTTTTTGGCGGAGACGGGAAACCGGGTTTGGCAGATTCTTCCCATGGGGCCAACAGGTTACGGAGATTCTCCCTACCAGTCCTTTTCCGCCTTTGCGGGAAATCCGTACTTTATTGATTTGGAAAGCCTGAAAGAGGAAGGCCTTTTGGAAGAGGCGGATTTGGAAAAGGAACGCTTTAAGGAATCCAAAGAGAAGATTTCCTACGGACTTTTGTATGAGCTAAAGCACAAAATTCTCCGAAAGGCCTATGAAAACTGGCTTTCCAAGGGGGGGAATCTTTCTGTGCTTTTGGAGGGAAGAAGCAAGGAAAATTTTGACTATTGCCTCTTTATGGCTTTAAAGGACTTTTTTAACGGCATCCCCTGGCTTTCCTTTGAGAAGCCCTACCGGGATAAAGATCAGGCGACTATAGAGAAGTTTTTGGAGGAGCACAAGCAGGAAGTAGGCTATTATGCCTTTTTGCAAATGCAGTACGATAAGCAGTGGCAGGCTCTTTTAGCCTATGCCCATGAGAAGGACATCCTGATATTTGGCGATATTCCCATTTACTGTGCCATGGACAGTGCGGATGCTTGGGGAAACAGAGCTCTGTTCCAGTTTGATGAAACAGGATACCCCTCTTCTGTTGCAGGAGTACCGCCCGATGCCTTTTCCGAGACCGGACAGCTTTGGGGAAATCCCTTGTATGACTGGGAGAAGCACAAGGCGGAAGATTACGCTTGGTGGTGTAAGCGTATGGAATACTGCCTGAATCAATTTGACCTCTTGCGGGTGGATCATTTCCGTGGCTTTGAGTCCTATTATGCGGTGGAGTACGGTGCGGAAACCGCTATGGTGGGAGAGTGGCGTGAGGGACCGGGATTCGGTCTTTTTCAGGCGATTCAGAAACATTTTCAGAAGGAAGAACTGCCGATTATTGCAGAAGATCTGGGGGTAATCACCAAGGAAGTGGAAGAGTTGATTGCAAAAACAGGTTTCCCCGGTATGAAGATTTTGCAGTTCGCATTTTCCGACTTTGAAAATGTTTACCTGCCCCATATGTTACAGGATAGTAATTCCGTGTATTATACCGGAACCCATGATAATGATACTTTGAGAAACTGGTTTGAAACTCTGTCAGATTGGGAGAGGGGCAATGTATACCATTACCTTTCCCGCTCCCAAAATGACTGGAATGCAATGACAGAGCTTTTGATTAAGACTGCCCTTTCCAGCATTTCCTATTTATGTATCATCCCTGCAGGAGACTATCTGGAATGCGGAGCAGAGGGAAGAATCAATGCGCCGGGAACTGCGGAAGGAAACTGGCAGTGGCGCCTTCCGGAAGGGGCCTTTGGTGAAGAGAAGAAGGCTTTGATTTCCGACCTACTTAGGACTTATGGACGTTTCCATAGTCCCGCTCCCCAAAAATAAAGGAGCCGATACGAACCATGGTAGCCCCTTCTTCGATGGCTACTTCATAATCTCCGCTCATCCCCATGGAAAGCTCACGAAGGGGAAGGGCGGGGAATTTTTTTTGCATTTCTGTTAAGAGACTTTTTAATGCTCGAAAATGCACCCGGTTCTCCTCCGGATTCTCCGTAAAGGGAGCAACGGTCATGAAACCGCAGAGCTTGACATGGGGGAGGTCTTTACATTCCTCCAAGGCCTGTTCCACCTCTTCTAAGAAGAAGCCGGACTTGCTTTCCTCCTTGGCCACATTGACCTCCAATAAAACGGAGGCAATTTCCTCTTTCTTGGCGTATTCCTTTTCCACCTCTAAAGCCAAAGGAAGGGAGTCAATGGAATGAATCATCTTTACCTTCCCGGGAAGATATTTTACCTTGTTCTTTTGGAGGGAACCAATCATATGAAAAGAAGGAGCTTCCTTTTGTAAAAGGTCGTCCTCCTGCAAGAGAGCAAACTTGTCTCGAATTTCCTGTACCTTGTTCTCTCCAAAGTCTCGAATACCATAGCTATAGGCTTCCTGCACTGCAACGTAGGGTTTTGTTTTGGAAACCCCTATGAGTAGTACCTCCTCCGGCTTTCTTCCGGACCTTTCACATGCTAAACGAATGTTTTCTCGTACAATCTTTATCTCTTTTTCCATAGAAATTCCTTTCTGAAAATGTGGAACAGGGGAAATGTAAAAACAAAGCAACTTGTGCTTCCATTATAGAGGTTTTTTTTAGAATCGACCATAGAAAAAGCAGGAGTAAGCTTTGGAATCATTGCTTAGCTTACTTCTGCTTTTAAAATACTTACTATAGCCGGAATCTGTAGAATATCCTTGAAAAAATTCTTTTTAGAAGAGGAAATATGCTTTAGAACAAGCGGTATGTTCCCACTACGAAATATTCCTCCGGAACCTTCCACGCAGCCTTCTTCTCTACAGTGCCTACGGTCCAGCTATCAGGTTTATGGAAGTGGGCGGTAAGAACGGTATGAAAGTAGAACATTACGATGCCGTCATTTAAATGACGGTCTTCCTTGGTAATATGCTTAACTTCTCGATCCAGAAGATAGAGCATATTGTCTTCTATTAAGAATCGATAGGTCTGGCGATTCAATGCAGCCGGTGCAAGACTTGAGGCATAAAAGGCCTTTTCCCAGTTCGGATCCATGGCATCCTCGGCAAAATCACAGCTCTGTCCGAAAACAGACTGGGAAACCAGTTCATCCATGGCTATCTTAGGTGCAATATGTCCTTTGATTTTCTCCATGCGTACATCAGATCTGGACTTAATATCGATACGATTGCTGTCCTTCTCCGGATTACCGTGTCCAAAGCTGATGCAGGTGGTAACCGTAAGGGGAGAACTAATATTTAAAGCGGTTTTTACCGCCTTTGCTTCGTTAATCGATAAAAAGCAGGTATTTAATTTCAGTTCTGTAAGCTTTAACTCTAACTGTGCAGCCAGATAACCTGCATGGATGTAGCCTTCTTCGCTGTCCTCTCCCAAAAGCAGAATATAGTTGGGAGCAAAAAAAGCGTTGCCCATATAACCTACAATTCCTTCCAAACGAGGACCTGCTTCCTTTCCCAGTAGAAGAATCTCTGTCTTCTGCTCCGGAATGAGTGGGGACAGCTCCTTCATATACTGCCGTACCTGCTCCAGCAACTTTTCCTCTACCTTCTTATCCTTATAGCTACGGATGGAACTCCGTTCCTTAATGAGCTCTCTCCACTTCATAATGTGTCCTCTCTTTCTCCTGAATCAGTGATTTTTTCCAGACTCTTCCTATAAAAATAGGAGAGTTTTTCTAAATAGACCAAAGCTATTTTATCATAAGTACGGGAAAAGCTCTAAGAGAACTTTGTATTTCTCTATTTTTCATTGTAGAAAGTCCTGATGGATATTTGTAGAAAACGGAGAGACGAAGAGAAGAATGATATTCTTTTTGTGGAAAGCGGCGCAAAGAGGGAAAGTCATTTATGATATTTACAGAGAAGGGAGTAAGAAGAGAAGCCTTATGCATCTCCCCTTCCGCGCCGAAATATGGGGTGTAGATTTCCTACTCTTTTTTTAAAATTCTCGAAAGAGTATTGCAGTAGCATGGGGGAAAGAGTATAGTAATAACGTTTCTTAATTTTAATTAGATAGAAAGGGAACAGATGGAGTTAAAGAAAGAACAGCTTGAATTTATTCAGCAGTTTAAAGAAATTACGGAAAATAAGGAATATTGTAAGTTGAAGGCGGTGCCTCGGCATGGAAGTACTAATACCTTCGACCATAGTGTTCGAGTAGCTTATATGGCGTATCATTTGGCAAAAAGCTGGGGCATGGATGCGGACAGCGCTGCCAGAATCGGTTTCCTTCATGATTTTTGTATGATTGACTATCATAAGGATGACGGTACTACTCATAACGGACGTTGGTACTGCTTTTATCATCCGGAGGATGCGGTGGAGAACTCGGAAGCACAGAATTTTGCTTTAACGGAGACAGAGAAGAGAGCGATTTTAACCCATATGTTCCCTCTTTCTACCCGTATTCCCAACAGCAGGATAGCCTATTTATTGACCTTATCCGACAAGACCGTAGCCCTGCAGGAGTCTTGGCAAAATGCGGTGGATGCCTTTGCCAGATTCAGAGAGATCTTGCACCTTTCTCCCAAGAAGGCACCGGTTTATGTACGGAACAGAGAAGATGAAGAATAAAATTTTTCGGAGATTTTTCTCCTACTATAAAAATGGAGCGACTTTCGGTTTTTGAGGTCACTCTATTTTTTTCGACTTTTTGCTTATAGCTCATTTTCGAATTTTTCCCTATGGCTCTCTTTTTGATTTGCGGCTTTGTGCTATACCCTTGTGCTAAAGAGGGAAAAGTTGTATTTTTATTCCTGGACAAAAGCTTTTATACGCGTAGAAGAACATGCTCTCTTCCGGTGCTTCTTCTATGGCCGGAAGAATATGATACAGCAAGAAGATTTTTCTCTTCATGCATAAGAAGGTGAATATTTCATGGAACAAAATGAGAACAACAAAAAATCAATAGGGAAAAAGTTCCTTCCCTATCTTTTATTTTTTATGCTGGGATTATGCTGCCTGTTTCGCTTGGCCTATCTTTTTTTGGTCAGTAACTGGGAAGAGCTTACGGTAGATGAGATTCTCTTTCATATTTTCGCCCCTATGGGAGGAGCCAACGGACATCTGGTACAGCTTTTTATTATCACAGCCTTGGCGCCGGCCATTCTTTTATGGCTATCCTTTTCTGTATTTTATTATTTTTTCTACCAAAAACAAAAGAAGCCGACAGAAAATGGAGAAGCTATGACGTACTCCAATGGGGTAGCCTTTGCGCCTTCTCATGAAGCCATTGCCTTTTCTAAGCTTCAAAAGCTTATTACGCCCAAAGTGCGAATCTTCCTTCCCAAAATCAAGAAGGCCTTCCTGCCTCTTTGTGGCTTTTTCAGCATTTTCCTTGTGGCGGTGACTATCGCGGAAGCTTGGGACGGCATTTCGCTTGGTTCCTTTTTAAGTTCCCAGTTTCAATCCTCCAAGTTTATTGAAGAGCATTATGTGGATCCGAAAAATCTGGATCTGCGCTTTCCGGAGAAAAAAAGAAATCTAATCTATATTTACATGGAGTCCACGGAGCTTACCTTTATGGACAAGGAACACGGAGGAGATTTTCCGGAAAATCTTCTGCCCGAGCTGATGGCTTTGGGCGAAGAGGGAGAGGACTTTGCCGGAGAGGGAGAAAAAAGGAATGGGGGCATTGCCCTTCCCGGAGCCACTTGGACCATGGGAGCGATTTTCGGAGAGAGCACAGGTCTTCCTTTGAAAATATCTATTGAACAAAATTCCATGGACAGCCAGAAGCATTTTTTCCCTTCTGTAACAGCTCTGGGCGATATTCTGGAAGAGGAAGGCTACAATCAAAAATTCCTCTTAGGCTCTGTAGGCTATTTTGGCGGAAGAGAGCTTTTCATGGAAGATCACGGAAACGTAGCCGTGGAGGATTTTTCCTATTGGAAGAGAAAAGGCAAATTTCCCAGAAACTATTGGGTGAACTGGGGCTTTGAGGATGAGAAGCTTTTTCTGTACGCGAAGGAAGAATTGGAAAATCTGGGGAAGGCGGAACAACCCTTTAATTTAACCTTGCTTACGGTAGATACCCATTTTCCGGATGGTTATGTGTGCAGACTTTGCGAAAGAAAGCACCCGAAAAATCAGTATGCGGATGTGTACCAATGTACATCCCGGCAGGTATCCAACTTTGTTCACTGGGTACAGCAGCAGCCTTTTTATGAAAATACAACCATAGTCATTTCCGGGGATCACCCCACCATGGATCACGATTTCTGTAATGGTGTGGAAAAAAGCTATCAAAGAAAGGTTTTCACCACCTATCTCAATGCCGTTCCCACCGTGGAAGAAAAGAAATATCGGGAATACAGTACCTTTGACGACTTCCCCACCACTTTGGCAGCCATGGGGGTAGAAATTCCGGGAGATAAGCTGGGACTGGGCAGAAATTTATTTTCCACAACCCCAACCCTTATAGAAGAATACGGATTAAAGCATGTAAAAAAAGAACTGGAAAAACGTTCCGACTTTATGATTTCTCTGGGACAGATTGATAAAGAATCCGCCTTTATTCAGAAAGAAGAAAAGAAGAAGGAAAAAGAGGAGAAGAAAAAGAAGGAAGCGGAGGAGCAAAGCAAAAAAATAAAAGAAACCCAGAAGAAGTGATGAAGAGTAAACCTTATCCTAAATCGCTTTCGCGCAGTATAGCTTGTAACAGGGGCACGCTCTCGCTAACCTCGCCTCGCAGCGGATACTAAGCGAAAAACTGCAGTTCCTTTGTTTTTCGCAAGTACCGGCGGGCTCAGATTACCCCTTTTTACAAGCTATACTGTTCGAAAGCTGATGGATACTCGTATTGTTATCACCACTTCTCCGGAGTTTCTTTTAAAGTTTATGCTTAGCGTGTAGGTGAGAACTAAGAGTGTACCTCTTATTACAAGCTATACTGCTCGAAAGCGAATGGATATCGTTCTACCATCACTTCTTTCGTGTTTCTTTTAAAGTTTATGCTTAGCGTGTAGGTGGGACTAAGAGCGTGTTTCCCTATGCGCTATTTTGTTAGAAAGCAATGACTTTACTTCACATCATTTCTTCTGCGTTTCATTATATTTTAGGATGTAGTCCACTGCCTGAGGCAAGCCGCCTTCCAGGATTGGGGCGGTGATGTAGTTTGCTACAGCCTTACATTCTTCTTTGGCGTTGCCCATGGCGATACCCATTCCCACATGGGAGAGCATTTCCACATCATTCCAGCCGTCTCCGATGGCGGCACATTCTTTTCTTTGAATGCCTAAAGCCTTACAAATGGCTTCTATACCGGAAACCTTGGAAATATTTCTTTTGGTCACGTCAAAGGATAGACCATCGGACCAGCGAACCAAATGGCAGTCCGGAATTCTTCTTTCCAGCTCATTCACTTGTGTTTCATTGAGCACCGGAATCAGCATAAAAAGAGGATTCTTCCTGGCTTCCGACAAAGGAAGGATGGGAGGAATTCCGGATTTGATTTCCGAAAGACAATGTAGCAAGGCGTCATTTACAAAGTTGGCATAGAGTCTTCGCTCTTCCAAAAACAGAATAGGGAAGGCTTCTTCTTCCGCCATAGTCAGGACATTTTCCACCATTTCTCCGGGGATGGCTTCTTGTAAAAGTACCTCTCCGTTTTTGGGGTCAAAGTAAGGCAGGGGAAGCCCTGCCTCATCAATCAGAAAGTGGTAGTCCTTCGGTTTTTTGGCTCCCTGCTTTTGAAAAACAGGTCTTGCTTTTTCCGGATGCAGGATGTAGTCATAGCCTCCGTCTAAAGTGACAAAGGCATCAAAA
>CAUUUY010000054.1:0-8918 GCA_963548305.1 uncultured Oribacterium sp. | reverse complement strand
GAGACTGCATCTCCCTTTCCGTCAAGGTGCCCGTCATTTCAATGATACGATCCGCCAAAGTGGATTTTCCGTGATCGATATGGGCGATAATACAAAAATTACGAATTCGCTCTTGCTTAATTTTTTCCATCCTGTCTCCTATAAAGAATGAATAGAGGGTTTCCTTTTCTGCTCTAAGGCATTTTCCGAGAATCCCCATAAAACTCATCTTTCATGCAATAGAATCATTCGGAACTATACCATAAGAAGGAAGATTTTTCCACAAAATGCTAT
The DNA here is from genome assembly GCA_963548305.1 of uncultured Oribacterium sp. Classification (GTDB taxonomy): domain Bacteria; phylum Bacillota; class Clostridia; order Lachnospirales; family Lachnospiraceae; genus Oribacterium. The sequence continues at coordinate 8,645 of CAUUUY010000054.1, read as the reverse complement.
TTCTGTATTTTCCCCTGTATTTATACTATTTTTTATCTCAGTATTTCCTTTATTTTTCTGCATACACGCCTTGACAGTTCTAGCTGTTTTCGCTATCATTGTTGCGTATGTTTTCAAACTGTCCGTGTCCAGATATTTGAAAACAAGAGAGAATACAAGAATACATTCTATTTTGTTCCCATAGGATTTTGTTTTCCGCGGCAGGAAAGTCTTATGGAAGAAAGGGTTTTAATCATGGCAAATATCAAATCTGCAAAAAAGAGAATTCAGGTAGCGGCACAGAGAAATGAAAGAAACAAGGCAATCCGTTCCGAAGTAAAGACTTACATGAAGAAGGTTTTCACTGCTGTTGAGGCCGGTGACAAGGCGACTGCCGAGACCATGCTGGTTAAGGCACAGAAGAAGATTGCAATGGCACGTAGCAAGGGCATCTACAAGGCCAACAACGCTTCTCGTAAGATTTCTCAGATTTACACAGCTGTAAACAAGATGCAGTAAACTGCACAAAAAGACTCCCCTATTTTGGGGGAGTTTTTTTATTGCTTTTTTCCCGCTTTGGGACTAGGATAGGGAAAATATCTTTTTATTTTCAATATTTTCTTTACGGCTTCCATTCCGCCAACTTTTCTTTATCACATTCATTTTACATTCTTTTTACATTCACAGTTTGTTCACTATCCATGATATTTTCCTTAACTTCCTCTATCCAAGGAGCACACTATGTTTCTTTCCCGTCCCCTATTCTTTTTGGCTCTCTTTGCCCTTTTGGGAGAATTGATTCTTTCTCCCGAAATTCCTTTTTCTTACCGTTTCTTATTTCTCTTTTTCCTGTTGTTTCTCTCCCTATTTCTCTTCCGGAAAAAGAAAAATCGGCTGTTTTTTTGCTCCCTCCTTTGCCTTACCCTGTTTATGCTAAACTTCTATTCCGTAAATCATCGTTACCGGAGGGAAAGGGAAAGCATCGACTATATCCTTCCCTTACAGGCTGTCCTGAGAGGCAAAGTACTGTATATCGAGGAGCAGGAAAAGAAATGGAAGATCATTCTTGGCTCCTGTATCGCGGACACTGCTTTAGAAAAAAAGAATTCTTCTTTACAGAAGAAAGAAAAATATCAAAAAAGAAATGGCCTTCACTTTCAAAAACTGATGCTATATCTCCCGAAGGAATCCACCGGAGAAGGTTCTATGCCCCTTCCGCTTCCGGGACAAATCTGCTCTTTAAAAGGTCATTTTTTAGAGCTTAGCCCTGCCACCAACGAAGGGGAGTTTTCTCTCCCCTCCTATTATAAGGGGGAAGGAATTTCCGGTGTATTTCAAGCCAAGACTATAGAGCTGGTCCGGGGAGAGTCCTCCCCCTTTGCCAAAGAGTTGTTCACTCTGAAGCAAAGCCTTGGAAACAGAATAGATGCACTTTTTCCGGAAGAAACGGCAGGCTTTTTAAAAAGTCTATTCTTGGGAGAACGTTCAGGAATCACCTTATCGGAAAAAAGCCTCTATCAAAGTGCCGGTATCTCCCATATTCTGGCCATATCCGGCCTGCATCTTTCTCTTCTGGGAGGCTTTTTCTACCGGTTGCTTCGGAAAATAAAGCTATCTTCCCTACTTTCCTCTCTTATCACTTCCTTCTTTCTTTTCTCCTATTTTCTTTTTACCGGTTCTTCCCACTCCGCCTTTCGGGCGCTTTTCATGCTTTTTCTCCGTTTTGCCGCCATACAGCTTGGCAAAGGAAAGGATCTGCTTTCTCAGCTTTCCTTCGCTTTACTGTTTTTACTTTGGCTGAATCCTCTCTCCCTCTATTCCATAGGCATGCAGTGCTCCTTTTTCACCCTCTTTGTTTTCTTTCTTTTAGAAGAAAGACCCGGAAAAACAGTTCGAAAAAAGAAAGAAAAAGCCCTTTCTAAAATTTGTAAAAAGCATGCGCTTGGCTTTTCCAAGCATCCCTCTCTTCTTTTGAAATTTCCTGCTTATCTTTCCAAGCTTATTCCCTGCTTACTTTCTACTCTACCCCATCGTTTACAAGGCAGCTTCCTTTTTTATCTGGCTCTGCTCCCCCTTTTTTCCTTAACCCAGTTCTCTTTTCCCCTATATGCCCCTTTATTAAACCTGCTTCTACTCCCGCTCCTTCCCTTTTTCTTTCTCCTTGGGGCAGTATCTATCTTTCTTTCCTATCTGCCGGAGCAGGATTTTCTACTTCTTCGTCTTTTTAGCTTTTCCTCCCGATTTCTGCTAAACCTTCTGTTTCAAATTTTTCACCTTTTCATGGAAAAAAGCCTTGCTCTCCCCTTTTCTCAGATTCTCCTTGGGAAAATGCAGGCACTCTCTGTGATGTTTTATTTTCTTTTTCTCTACCTTCTCTTTTTCTTTCCCAAAGCAAAAACTTTCTTTCCCAAAGCTTTGAAAGGAAGGCTTTTCAGTCCCTGTCTTTGCAGAGTGCATCGTATTTTCTTGTCCCTTTTACTCTCCCTGGGCTTTTTACTTTCCCTTCCTCTCTACCTGCCCAAGCCCCCTAAGGAACTGGAAATTGCCGCCCTGGATGTGGGGCAGGGTGACGGCTTTGTCCTTCGAAAAGGAGCTCTGGTCTTTACCATCGATAACGGTTCCACCAGTAAGAACTTATTTCCGGAACAGATCTTCTTTCCCTATTGTAAGGCTAAAAGAATTCAACATATCGATTATGCTCTGCTCACCCACTGTGACCGGGATCATATCAGCGGTATACAGGCTCTCCTGGAAAAGAATCCCTCAATAAGCTTATCCCATTTAATTCTTCCCGCCTCCGCCTTGCAGGATCATCGTTATGACTTGTTAAAGCGTTTGGCCTACAATCACGGAGCGGATGTTTCTTATTGGCAAAAGGGAGATGAACTGGTCTTTTCCGAACAGGGAATCTGTCTTTCCGCGAAAAAAACTGCTTGGGCAGAAAATCCCTCTACAAGCAAAAAAAGAGGCCCCGATACCAAGGGTCATCAGCTTCATATTCGTTGTTTTTATCCCAATGATTCTACCTACATCGAAGAAGCTAATGCCCACTCCATAGGCTGCCTTTTGGAGTACGGACATTTTCGTATGCTTTTCACCGGAGATATGCCTAAGGAGTCTGAGGAGGCACTATTGGAAAATTGCAGGGAGACGGAAGCATCTCCCATAGTCGATGTTTTGAAGCTCGCTCATCACGGCTCTAAAACCTCCTCCTGCCCCAGTTTTCTGTCGGAAACCCGGGCAAAATTTGCCTTATTTTCCTATGGAAAAAAGAATCGCTACGGACATCCTCACAAAAACACTGTGGAAAACTGTAATGAGTATCGGCTCTTTCCTTTGGAAACGGCCAAGCTGGGGGAAATTCTCATCAAAACAAATGGAGAGCAGTTTGAAATCACTGCTCCCCAAGCTTAAGTATTTTCCAAAGCATCCGGACGCTTAATCACCGCTGCGCCAAGTCCATTCTCTCCAATATGACAGGATATCAGTAAGGACAGAGGAGAAATCACTATCTCTTCCTCATAACGATTAGGGAAGGTCTCCATAAGCTGTGCACGAAACTCTTCCGCCTGAGCCAGATTGTCCGTATAGGCTACGGCAATATAGGACTTTCTTGCCTCCGGGTCTCCCAACCGTTCCAGACTGTCCTTTAAACCTTCAATAATGGCTTCCCGTACCTGTCTTTCCGTCCTTACCTTCTTAAAGGAGTCCAGCTTTCCTCCCTTATTGATGGACAGAACCGGTTTAATCTGCAAGAGACTGCCGATGGCTGCGGCAACCGGAGTTATTCTGCCTCCCCGCTTAAGATACTTCAGGGTACTTACGCCGATATAAATGCCGTTATCTCCCGCAATGGAATTCAAAAGATGCTGTATTGCCTTCCCCGTATATCCCTTCTCCGCCAATTCCTTGGCGAAGAGGCAGTGCATTCTCTGGGTAACGGAAACGCCTCTGCTATCCGAAACAAACACCCTGTCCAAATAGGGTTCTTCCTGGGAAAGCATCAGAGCAGTCTGGGTGGAACCGGACAGTCCGGAGCTTAGCGGAACATGAACGATTTCATCATTTTCCAAAAGCAGGGCATCCCAGGCCTTCATCAGGCTTTCCATAGAGGGCTGAGAAGTGGAAACTTCCTCTCCCTCTGCCAGCTTTTCAAAAAAAAGCTCCCGACTCATATTGATTCCTTCAAAGTACTCCTGATCTCCCATTCGAAAGGGCATGGGAACTACAGTAATCCCGAATTTCTCACTTTCTTCCTTCCGTATTCCCGATCCGGAATCTGTACAGATTCCTATTTTCATGAATAACTCCTTCCAGGTACTCTAGCGTCCTTACTTCTAAGCTTCTCTATACTTCCGTCCTTGGCTATGCTGCCATCCTTGGCTATACTTCCATCCTTGCTCTGCCGCCACTCTTCGCTATACTTCTTTACTTCTCCAATAGGCTCTTTCCTGTCATTTCCTTCGGCTTTGGAATACCCATCAAATCCAAAAGTGTGGGGGTTACATCCGCAAGGCATCCCCCTTCCTTCAGCTTTAAAGACTTGTCCGCTGTCACAAGGATGAAAGGTACCGGATTGGTGGTATGGGCGGTATAAGGCTCTCCCGTCTTCTCGTCCACCATCATATCCGCATTTCCGTGATCGGCCAGAATAAAGAGATTACCTCCCACTTCCTGCACGGCTTCCACAACCTTTCCCACACACTCATCCACCACTTCAATAGCCTTGATGGCTGCAGGAAGAACACCGGTATGTCCTACCATATCCGGATTGGCAAAGTTTGCCACAATAGCATCATATTTTCCGGAACGAATCGCCTCTGTAAGCTTCTCCGTTACCGTGTAACAGCTCATCTCCGGCTTTAGATCATAGGTTGCCACATCCTTAGGAGAGGGAACCAGAATACGATCTTCACCGCTAAAGGGCTCTTCCTTTCCTCCATTAAAGAAGAAGGTAACATGCGCATATTTCTCCGTTTCCGCAATACGAAGCTGAGTCTTTCCCAGGGAGGACAGATACTCTCCGTAGGTATTGGAAATTTCTTCCTTATGGAAAGCCACTTCCTTATTGGGAATAGTGGGGTCATAGTCGGTAAAGCAGACAAAATATACCTCTTTTCTGGCTCCACGGTTAAAGAAGCTAAAGTCATCATCACAGAAGCAATGACAGATCTCTCTTGCTCTATCCGGACGGAAGTTAAAGAAAATGCAAGCATCTCCGTCAGAAATAAGATGAGTCGCTCCATTTTTTTCGATAACCGTAGGTAATACGAATTCATCAAAAACTTCCTTGGCGTAGGACGCACTGATAGCCTCCTCTACGGAAGACGCCTTCTCACCGATTCCTTGGGTCATCGCCAGGTAAGCCTTTTCCACTCTGTCGTAGTTTTTGTCTCTATCCATAGCATAGTATCTTCCGGCAATGCTGGCTACTTCTCCCACACCGATTTCCTGCATTTTCTTTTCAATCTGCATAAGGAAATGCTTTCCGGAATCGGGAGGAGTATCTCTTCCATCCAAAAAGGCATGAAGATAAACCTTCTTCAGACCGGCACGCTTTGCCAGCTCTAAAAGTCCATAAATATGTTCAATGTGGGAATGCACACCCCCGTCAGACAAAAGTCCCATAAAATGTAAGGCGGAGTCCTTTTTCTTGCAATGCTCCACAGCGCCCTTTAAGGCAGCATTTTCAAAAAAATCTCCATCCTGAATAGCCTTGGAAATACGGGTCAATTCCTGATAAACAATTCTGCCCGCTCCCATGTTCATGTGTCCAACCTCGGAATTTCCCATCTGTCCGTCGGGAAGTCCTACAGCCAGGCCGGAAGCCTGTCCTTCCACATAGGGATAGTCCTTTTTCAAATGATCCATCACCGGCGTATTCGCCAAAGCAATAGCATTTCCCTCTTTACTCTTCCGATCTCCGTAGCCGTCCAGGATTAACAAAACTGTACTTTTTTTCATTGCAACGCCTCTTTCTCTATCTCTACTTTTCTCTATACAAAATGTTCTTTGCCATCTTCCTTTTTCTTTCATTTTGCTTGGAAAACAGCGGTCTTAAGGATTCATCCCTAAGCTTAGAGTCTAGCCTAAACTTTTCCTTCCGTCAATGCATGCTTTCACGGATTCTGCCCTCCGGCAATGAAAAAAATATTAATTTTTCCAGTTTCATACAATTCCTTTCTGTCCAGTTAAGAAAGGAGTATTTCACACATAAAAAAAACCACAAGTCTCTTCCTCTTTGTCCGGAAAAGACTGTGGATTTATAAAACAGATGCTTACTTTTACTGAATAGAATTTCTGTACTTTTTCTATCAGCTGAAGTACTTTTTAATAGTTGTCAGCCTTACGCTCAAAGTAAGCCTTAGGATGATTGCAGCATGGGCAAGTCTCAGGTGCTTCCTCTCCTTCATAGATGAAACCGCAGTTTCTGCAGTGCCACAGGGTAGGCTGCTCAGCCTTAAAGGTGGTATCATCCAGGATTCCCTGTAAAAGCTGTAAGAAACGCTCTTCGTGAGTCTTCTCCACCTGAGCAACAAGACGGAACTTTGCTGCAAGCTCCTGGAAACCTTCCTTTGCTGCAACTTCTGCAAAGCTCTTATACATATCGGTCCACTCATAATGCTCACCGGCAGCTGCTGCCTTTAAGTTCTCTTGGGTATTTCCGATTCCGCCGCCAAGTCCGGCCAGCTCCTTAAACCACATCTTTCCGTGGTATTCCTCATTGGCCGCAGTCTCCTCTAAGATTGCTGCAATCTGCTGATAACCGTCCTTCTTTGCCTGAGAAGCATAATAGGTGTACTTGTTTCTTGCCTCAGACTCTCCTGCAAAGGCAGTCCATAAATTCTTCTCTGTTTCTGTTCCCTTATAATTTGCCATACTGCTCTCCTTTCCCGGCAAGCATTATCGCCTGCCTAAAAATCGAAACAGAGGAGCGCTCCTCCTCTGTTTCAAGACTCAACCTGCGCTATTACAAAAACATTTTATAATAGCCATAATAAAAAACAAGTTTTTCCTTTGTACAATCTACTGTCCTTTCACCAAATGTTGCCAGGACAGGCACTACACGCTTACCAACTGTTGTGCTTAGCTGAAGTATCTCTTTAACAGTCCCTGGAATGCCTTACCGTGTCTAGCCTCGTCACGAGCCATCTCATGAACAGTGTCGTGGATTGCATCCAGATCTTGAGCCTTAGCTCTCTTAGCAAGGTCAACCTTACCTGCAGTAGCACCGTTCTCAGCCTTCACACGAGCCATAAGGTTCTCCTTAGTAGAAGGAGATACAACCTCTCCTAAGAGCTCAGCGAAACGAGATGCATGATCTGCCTCTTCGAAAGCAGCCTGTCTGTAGTAATCACCAACCTCTGGATATCCTTCTCTGTAAGCTGCTCTACTCATAGCAAGGTACATACCAACCTCACAGCACTCTCCCTCGAAGTTAGCTCTTAAATCCTTCTTGATATCCTCGGAAACATCCTTCGCTACTCCGATGACATGCTCTGCTGCCCATGTAAGCTCTCCACTCTGCTCAACGAACTTGTCGCTGCTGGCCTTACATACCGGGCACTTCTCAGGAGCAGTCTCTCCCTCATAAACATAACCACATACTGAACAAACCCAAGTCTTCATAACTTTTCTCCTTTTCCGCCTTTTTAGGCAAATGCTCAAACTCAACTTATTTTTTGTGAATCCTTGAAGCCCTCCAAAGCTCCGCATTCATCACATATTCCTCGGAAAACCAAATCATGACCTGTTATGGCTCCCGGAATATACATTTCCGCCTCCGAATCCAGTGCTTCCGCAACTTTCATAGGAATGTCATAAACCTTCCCGCATCTCTCACATACAAAGTGATAATGGGGTTTTACGGTAGGATCGAAACGATCTGCTCCTGATACAAAGCTGAGTTTCCGGATTTCTCCTAAATCCGAAAGTAACTTCAAGTTTCGATACACCGTTGCCAAACTGATGCTGGGATCCTTTTGGCGAAGTTCTGCAAATATTACATCTGCAGTAGGATGGTCTTCATGCTCCCTAATCTGATCCAGTACCTCTGCACGCTGTCGTGAATAATTCATCGGCCGTCCTTTCTTTTATTGCTTTGTCTTTCAAAAGTTCCTGAGGCTTTCAAAAAACAAAATTGATAATTACTATCAACATGGCATACTATAATCTCTTTTTTTGTGCTTGTCAACGGATTTTGAAAATTTTTTTGTTTTTTAAAAAATACTGAAAGTTAGTTCCATCTAACCACTTCATCTCTTTCTTATCTTTCTTTACGAGGAAATGACAAGCTTTCACCAAGCCTTTGTTCCTTCTATTTCACAATATACCGGTTTCGATGGGGATATTTCGATAGGCCGATTTCGGTGGGAATATTTCGATAGATCGGTTCCGATGGGGATGTTACAATAGATCGCTTTCAATATAAGATAGAAAAAAAAAGAAGTCACCATAGTGAAACTATGATAACTTCTTTTCATAGACATAATAATCCATTCTATTTTTAAGTGGGACCCCACCGGAAGAAAAGAATCAGCTGATGAACCTTGCCTCTTCTTTTTTCTTTCAGCTCCGATGGTCTTAAAAATATTATAAAGCTTATCTAAGGAGAGAAAGAACTCCCTGTGGCTGCTGGTTAGCCTGAGAAAGCATAGACTGTGCAG
>CAUUUY010000053.1:0-9001 GCA_963548305.1 uncultured Oribacterium sp. | reverse complement strand
CAAAAGCTTGGCACCCTTTCCCTCTGCCGGGTCTGTAATTAAAATCTTGAAGGCATCCTCTGAGAAGTTTCTCTCCTCTACAGTAATCAGCGCGGTACGGTTTTCCTTAAAATAAAACTCATTTTCCACACGATTGTTGTCGAAGGATAAGGTGACTCTTGGCTTGGTAATGTCAATGCTCAGGTGCTCTTCCTTTACTGTCTGATTGCCTGCATTGTCCACCGCCTTAATCTTCAGAACCACATCATTGCTGTTGTTGTCCTTTGCCAGAATCGTAAGAGCATGAGCATCATCATAGGACTTCTTTAAGTCGTTTAACTGAGGCTCTTCCTTGGAAAAATGATAGAGAGAGCCTGCCTGGGTTTCTATACCGTCTCTGTAAACGGTATAGGTCACATCCTTTAAGCCGGCATAGCTGTTTCCGGGGCTTGGCTCCGTTACGGAAATGCCTACCCCCACATCCTTCTTGTATAGGCCATTTTTCTCCTCTTCCTTCGGTAAGCTGATATGAATCTCCGGATTCTGCTGGTCTAAAATCACACCGTCAGAGCTTAGGTAGTACTGATTTCCGGCCATATCCTTCAGATGGACATAGGTAATAAAGGTCTCATTGGGGGAGATTTCCTTGGACCAGTAACCGTCCTTTACTTCGCTTGTAACATTCTTAAAGGAAGCACTGGCCTGCAGATCCGCAAGGTTCATCTTCTCTCTGGTGCGAAGCACCTCCACCATACCGACACCGCTTAAGTTATCCTCCGCCTGCAAACGAATAACCTGCTTCTTATTGCTGAATCGACCAAAGCTGATACGATCCAGGAGCTTGGTCCAAAGGGTTCCGTCCTTGGAACGATCCCAATCGCCGATCTTCAAGGCACCTGTGGGGGCTTTTCTATCCACCACAAAATCAAAGGCTGCCTTGGTCTCTCCTACTTCGATGGGGGCATTTTCATTGCCAGCCAAATCCTTGACCTTTAGACTGAGATGGTAAATGCCGTCTTCGGTAAACTCTAGCAAGCAGGTATATTTATTTCCCTCTTGCGTCCAGTTCGCCGAGTTCTTCAAATATGCTGCATGATTCCTTGCGGTAGATACCGGATTTCCCGCCTTATCCTTTACGGAAAAATCTACCTGAAGAGAAGAGAAATCCAAGTTGGCATCCTCAATTTCGATTTGTCCCTTTCTAACTTCTCTAAAGTATTTCTCATTGGCCAAACCGTCATTGGATAAAGTCAGCCGAATCTTAGGGGGTGTTTTATCCACTACCACGAAATTGGAGGCACTGGTCTTTCTTCCGGAAAGGTCGGTAGTATCCACCATAACCTCATACTGTCCGTCCTCTGTGAAATTTAGTTCAGAAGAATATAGATTGGAATCGGATAGCTTTTCCTTCTTCCACGTAACCGTATGATTTTTAAACTGTTGCACGCCTCTTGTCGAAGCCAGAGAACGGGGATGAAGAATACGCCCGGGCATAGTGCTGGGACTTATCGGCATAGCCAGAGATGAAGGCGAACTTTTCACAGTATCCGGAAGGAAATTATAGTTAAGGTGGGTATGATTGGTACTAAAATTTTCTTCTAAAATCTTTGTTGTAAATTTGACATCCTTCGCAAAGTACCGTACCTGTCCACTTTCGGAAGAAGGGTCAAAGAAAATCTTGGGATCCGTATGATCCACAGTGATAGCCAGTTCTCCATTCTTCTCCAATCCTAAAGTATTCTTCCATTCTAAAGGATTTCCGGAAGGATCCTTATAGTCAAAGGACAAACGATAATGTCCTTCCTGGGTGAAATTCATTGTCAAATCATTCTGTTCCCCATTAGGCATGATTTGTACGAAGGAAGAAGAATTGTCCTTTAACAAGCTCTCTCTTCCATCACTAATGAAAGTAGAATTCTTCTTTAATGTGAGAGCTTCCCTATTGCCCTGCACTCTATAGGAACTTTCTTTGTCTTCTCCATTTCTTCTGCTATAAACCTTCAAAGAAAAATCCTGATCCTCAGGAAAAAAGTTCTTTTCTTCCACTCCAAGACTTAAAATTCCCTGATTCTGAAAATAAAAATGGTCTCCTACTCTTTTATACGAATCTGTAAACTGAAGTCTAGCCTCCGGCTTTTTGCTATCTACAACCAAAAACTCATCGTTAATTAGAGTGTGCGTTCCAAGCTTGTTATTGTCTGCATTATCAACTGCATAATATTCAATCTTGCCTCGGAATTGAGGATCAATCTTGATTTTTGCAATCGCCGTATTCTCATCCGGTCTGCTAAAGTTCTCATCACCATCGCTAACCTTTAGCCATGACCCTGTTCGAATAATATTATCACTATCCTGATGCAGATAACGGTAACGGAAAGTATCTACCTTGGAGGTTTTATCTTTGGCTTTTAATTCTACTTCAAGCGTGTCCCTATAGAAGCCATAGCCTCCTAGGCTTTTCAGTCTGGACTCTTTATCTTTCGTATAGGAAATGGAAGAAAGCTCCGGTTCGGTAGTGTCTATCTTATACTTTCCAAGAACCTTTCCCTCTTTTAGTCCCAGTCCGATTCCCTCTTTTGTTTTAATGTAGACAATCTTTCCCTCAGGAGACTCACTGTCTTCTCTCAGATTAATCTCCGGCTCCCAATCTCCATGTTCCCAGGAGTCACTATAAGATACTGCATATTTACTACCATTATTTTGAGCAGTAATCCTCACATTCTTATTGTACCAGCCCTTGGCATTAGCTTCTTCTTGAATGTGAAGATAATCGGAATAATCCGGATAAACCACATTAATCTCCGCATAAATGGTCTTTGGATCATAATTTCCTGTTGGATCAACAGATGTAGCAGATATTAGGACGGGACCAATTTTACCGCTTTTAAAAGTAAGGACTCCTGTCTTTGCATTAAAATCAGCAATATCCTCTCCTGCTTCAAGCTTATAACTTACACTCGTGCCTGTAGCGCCTCTGGTACTTACGCGAAAAGAGTGTTTTCCTAAAGTCCTTCCGCCCTCCTGATTCTCCTTTCCATAATGCACGGTATACCGGAATACCTTATTCCCTCCCCTTTCTTCTTCACTTGGCTGTCCAAAATCTTTTAAACTAAAGGAAAATTGGTTCTGGTTTCCGGGGGTAATCGTTATATAAAATTGCTCCGGTTTAACCGTATATACCGTGCCGTCCCCTGCATCGACCCAATCATCTACTCGTGCCTCTACAGTTGCTCTTCCGACCTGTACCATTTTAACGGCTCCTTTAGCTTCATCAAGAGCAATAGAATGACTGATGTTAGAGATAATCGAGTAATGAACCTTGCCTTTAAACATCTCATTAATTTCCGGCTGAATCTCTTCACCCTTTTCCAGTGGTATTGTAATATTTTTATTTGTAATGATTTCTCCATTAAAGAGCTTTTTTACAACTAAACTCCAACCAGCTTCTAAAGCAGCGTGATTGGCGTCCTCCGGTACTCTGGCGATGATGGTATATCGTCCGGAAATATCAACCGAAAAAGCAGTAGGATCATAAATCCGTGTTCTATCCCCCCGGGAATTCGCAAGGTAATATTCTATTTGGGGTACCGTTACCCCCTCTTCCTCACTGGTCTTTAGATAGTATGCTTCCAAAGGAATAGGATCGCTTTCCCCCTCCTTCAAAATTACATCATTTACCGGAGGAAATACTAAGTTTCCTTGCCACTGCTTTTTCTTTTCTTTATCCAACTGTAGATTTATAGTGTTCTGCAACTCATCCGGTAAAATTCCATCCGTAATATAATTTTCATATATATCTGTTGCATAAGACTTATTACTGCCTCGTACATGAATCTCTATCGTATAGTTTGTAGTCATATACTCTGCCGGAATTTCCTGGGAAATTTTTCCATCTTGATTGGTTTGTCCGGTATAAAATAAAACTTCTTGAACATTTCCATAAGTCGGATGTATCTTGTTAGAAGGTTTATCTTCACTATAGTTCGAACTGGGATAATAGTGTTTGAATCCGTCACTCTCATCCCAGTTGACTTGTTCTTTAGTATAGTTACCGTCCGGTTCTATTCCGAAAGTACTGGAGCTAGTCTTTTCGTTACCTTCATCTCCAATAAAAGAAGCTGATACCTTTTCCTCCTCATCTTCATCCATCACGGAAGAAGACAGCACGTTTTCATCTGTCTCTTCTGTCTTTTTTGCATCGATTTTTTTATATACAACAAGCTCTACCTCCACCTTGATTGAGCCGGCTCGTTCTGAGTTATGATCTACAAAGGAAAAATCTAGTTTTGTAACTTTCTTTTCTTGACTTCCTTCTGCTTGACTCCCCTCTACTTGACTTCCCTCCGCTTTCCATTCTACAGGAAATTGAAAAAGTACTTGTAATATAACAAGGCACAGGGCTATCAGCCTCTTTCCTCTCTTCCCCAAGATAAAGCTTTTCATAAATTACTCCTTCTTCCACAAACCGAGACAGAAACATCTCTTCTATCTCGGTTTCTTTACCTTTTGCATTGTCGAATTTCTGTTTAGAATTACTGTCTTTTTCTATTTTAGCTTTTCCCTAAAATAGATTATATAAGCATTTCTATAAAACATAATGGCTGTTTTACTGTTTCTGCACTGCTCCATTCACTACCCATCTTCCTTCCGCATCCACTGCATAGCCATCGGGGGTAGTGGTGTTTTTATAAAGAGCACCTTCATTCTGTCCTTGTGCATCTAAGTAGTAGCAGTTTCCGTCAATCCACTGCCAACCGGTAAGCATCCTGCCCTTCCAGCCGTCAGAGTTTGGGAAAAGATAATATTTGCTGCCGTTTACTTCTATCCAACCTGTAGCCATATAGCCGGAATCCAGGAAATAGTACCAGTAAGACTTTCCATTATAGGCTTCATAGCCCCAGCTGTTCTTCGGATAGCTTCCGTCCGCTCTTTTGTACCACCAGCCCTTTTCATCCTGTATCCACTGTCCTCCGGATAGGGAACGGTCTACGCCAAGTACCTGTCCGGTAAAGCTACTGCTGACCTTAAAGCTTCCGGAACCGCCACCGGAACTTCCTCCTGAACCACCAGAGCCGGAAGAACTGCCTTTAGAAGAAGAGCCGGAGTTTCCGGTACTATCGGAGTGATTTTCTTTCTTCTCTACTTTTACCGCATCGAAGAAAGGGGAGGTTATTCTTGTAATAGTTGATATATTATAATCAGGGATAACCCTACGGACTTCATAGGGCTCATTATTGACATAAATCTCTGTGCCTTTACCATAATTATCATCAGTTTCCGACACTAAGAAACGATAGTTATCAACTGTATAGTAAGGCTGTATTACATATAGTACCTTATAACGACCTTCCGGAAAAATTCTGTCTTCTTCCTGTGTAAATCTGAGATTTCCGTTTTTTCCCGCTTCATTCGGATAACTTTCTAAATAGAGTTTATACTGATCCCGGTTTTTGGGAAAATCGTTACGAAAATTCATAAGAAAAGGCTGTGGTAAATCCTTAGGCAGAAGCTCCGTACCATCTTTTAAGACAATCTTCTCCACTTGAAGTGTTGCCCTCTTCGTAGTATCACCTGCCTTAACATTATGGATGTCAAAGCTGGAACGGAGATATACTTTTGTCATGATATTTGCTTCCTTCACGGTAAAAGTTTCGCTTTCAAAGGTATAATATTTATACTTTGCATCTTCCCGTTGCATAGCTTTCAAATTATCTTGATAATAACTATGTACCCCTTTCTGATAAAAATACCTTTCCTCCACAGAAACACTTGTATAAGCAAGTTTACCGTCTCCGTCCTGTTCAGCTATTGGCAAAAGGTAGTATGGACTCTTTTTTCCTTCAGCCAGTGTATATACATAGTGATACTCCCCAGGGGTAAAGTAGTTGAGATTGTAAGGAACCCACTGACCATTTACTTTCTTTTCAACTTCCCTTGTAGGGAGAATTTGATAAAGATCCGGGCTAGGATTGTTGATGGCTCCAACTTTTCCTCCTCTTAAGGCAATACCTGTTACATTTACCTTTTTATCTCGAAGCACTCTCATGTGATCTCTTGCCGGAAAATCCCAATCTTCAAATGAAACATGCAAAGTTACAATCTTATTTTCAAGTAGTTTTGTCACTGCAGCACTTCTAAACCCTGAATATCCGGAGGTCACTATCGTAGATTCTGTTTCCCTTATACCTTCTGTAGAGTCCTCTATAGACTCACTCTTTCGCTCAGCAAGCTCCTCGGGGTCTTCTGTACCAGTAGTCGACACTTCTTCCTCTATAGATGCGCTTTCCCCTTCCATAGCAGTCTCTTCCGAAAAATCGTCTAATCCTTCTACAGCACTTGCTGTTTCAAAGCTATTTTTTTCAGAGCTTGTTTCTACCTCCGGTACGTAAGAATCCTTCGTATCTATACTATCCGCATAGCTTGCAGGGGCAAAAAGCCCTGTACAAAGTACCGCACTCAGTCCTAAAGCCAGCATGTTTTTTCTTCTCATCTCCATCGTCCTTTCTTATTTCTTGCCATTTCACAATATAAAATTATACTATATTTCTATCCATTTGTGGAAATTTTATTGTTTTTGTACTGCTCCATTCACTAGCCATCTTCCTTCCGAATCTACTGTAAAACCATCGGGAGTAGTGGTGTTTCTATAAAGGGCTCCTTCATTCTGTCCTTGTGAGTCTAAGTAGTAGCAGTTTCCGTCAATCCACTGCCAACCGGTAAGCATTCTGCCCTTCCAACCGTCAGAGTTTGGGAAGAGGTAGTATTTACTACCGTTTACCTCTATCCAGCCTGTAGCCATATAGCCGGAATCCAGGAAATAGTACCAATAAGACTTTCCATTATAGGCTTCATAGCCCCAGCTGTTCTTCGGATAGCTTCCGTCCGCTCTTTGATACCACCAGCCCTTTTCATCCTGTATCCATTTTCCTCCGGATAAGGAGCGCTCTACACCTAGTACCTGTCCGGTAAAACTGCTACTGACCTTAAAGCTGCCGGATCCACCACCGGAACCGCCGGAGCTTCCGCCTGAACCACCGGAACTGCCGCCTGAGCTACCGGAACTTCCACTAGAACCGGAGGAACCGCCGACCGATCTGCCGGAGTTCTCTTTATTCCCGGAAGTATTCTCCTTCTTCGCTACTTTCGCAGGCTCAAAATAAGGGGAAAGCACTTCCGCTCCCGCTGTTAAACCTGCTCGCAGTCTTAAAGGCTTATTCGTGTATCGTTCATTATTTACATAAAATTCCGTGCCATCACCATAGCTATCATCTGTTCCTTCAACAAGAAAGCGATATTTGTCAATCATAAAATTCGGCTGAACAAGGTATCTTACCTGATATCGTCCGGCGGGAAGAGGAGCCCCTTCCCGGGCCTTCCGTACATTACCGTTTTCACCGGCTGCATTCGTATAACTTTCTAAAAAGAGCCTAAATCGGTTCAGGTCATCGGAATAATCTCTGTACATATTGATGAGGAAGGGTTGTTCGGAGCTTCCCGGGTTCAACATGCTTGTGCCATTGTCAAGCACGATTTTTTCCACATGCAAAGTAACGCTATTCATAGGGTCTCCCACCTTAGCCTTATGAATATCGAAGCTGGAATTTAAGTAGACCTGACTGATGATTTTTGCTTCTTCTACAATAAATGAATCCGTTTCTATAGGATAGTATTTATATTTTACATCTTCCCTACTTGCAGACTTTGAATTGTAAACATTAATAGAAGAATTACTTTGGCTCTCCGCAAAGCTATCCCCAATGATTACAATAGTATGGGTCAAGCCTATATCATTATCCGGAGTCTCCTGAGGCACAAAATAGTAGGGGCTGTTTTTCCCCATAGCCAGAGTATAGATATAGCGATACTCTCCGGGAGTGAAATAGTCCAGTGTATAAACTGTCCAGACTCCTCCTAGCTTCTTTTCCACAATTCTATTCGGAAGAACCTTGCAAATCTCTTCACTTGGCTTCCAAACAATATCTTTCTTTTTTCTGATGTCTAGCGCACTCACTTTTAAAGGTATATTTCTAACTACCTTCATATGATCTCTAGCAGCATACTCCACTCTCCCAAAGACCAGGCTCATCGTAAGAATCTTATCCTCAAGAGTGTAGCCATTGGCATTTGCCATACGGAAGCCGGAGTATCCCAAGGACAGAGGTTTTACCATACTGTTTTCTTCTGTACTCTCAGTCTCTTCAGTTGAAGCCTCTGTATTCTCAGTCTCTTCAACTGCTTCCACCGCATCCTCTGAGTCGGAATTTTTCGTTTCTTCCGAGAAATTCGCCAAGCTTTCTTTGCTTCCTTCTTCCGAATCTACGTTTTTATTTTCCGCTATATCTACTACAGAATTTTCTGCCTGATTTTCACTTGTTTCCTTTTCCTCTGAAACAGTTCTTTCCTGACGGTCTAAGGGATTGGCATAGAGGGGCGCGGCAGTAGCTGTCACGCAAAAAGCCAAACTCATACCTAAAGCCAGCATATTTTTTCTTCTCATTTTCTTCATCCTTTTTCCCTGTTATTTTCCAATGTATTCTTACACTATATTTTTTTCTTTAGGAGAATCTTTTACTTCTTTCTATAACAAACTATAAAGCTCTATCACAATCTATAATGATTCTGTTTCCATGCTTATTTTCATACTTATTTTCATACGTACTTTTATACTTATTTTTATATTTATTTCTATACATATCTCTATACCTATTGTTGCACTTATTTATACGCTTATTTCTTTATATAGTTTCAGGGAAAGGTTAAAATTTCATGGTAGTAGCCTTTCCCTGATGGGAGATAGACACATTTTCCAACAAGACGCTTTTAAAGCAAATGCTTACTCATCCTGCTGTGTCTTCTCCCTGATTGGTGCCTTAAGCTTTACTACGCCTGAACGAAGAGCTCTGCCCTTTCGATTCGAGCTTCGTATTCTTTCTTATTGCACCCCATATTCAATTTTTCGTTTGGCTTAGTTAGCTGTGCTGTTGATGAAGGTAGTTACCTTCTGGCCTACTAACTCAAGAAT
>CAUUUY010000052.1:0-9108 GCA_963548305.1 uncultured Oribacterium sp. | reverse complement strand
AAAACAAGAGAAACGCAGTTTTTCGCTTAGTATCCGCTACGTGGCGAAGCTAGCGAAAGCGTGCCCCAAGTTCAGGCCTATATTGCTTAGAAAATTTTTTTGATTTTTTCTCCGTTTATCAAATTCTCCAAAAGCAGGAGGAAAATCTGATAAAATTTTCCTTTTAAATTTCTTGTATTTGCGTTCATTTTTGATACAATGAGGACGTTGCCTTTTTTTGGAAACAAAAGGAAGGCAAAATACAAAGAAGGGGGTTTTTATGAGTTGGAAAAAACGCTGATTGATTTAAAAGGAATTACCAAGACATTTGACGGAGAGCTGATCTTAGATGATCTGAATTTATCTATTCGGGAGAACAGCTTTGTGACCTTACTGGGACCCTCCGGCTGTGGTAAGACAACCACATTACGGATTATCGGAGGCTTTACCCAGCCGGACAAGGGACAGGTTTTATTTGAAGGAAAGGATATTACCGGATTGCCGGCCAACAAACGGCAGCTGAACACGGTATTCCAGAAGTACGCCCTGTTTCCCCACATGAATATTGCAGAAAATATTGCCTTCGGTCTTCGGATTAAGAAGATGTCGGAAAGCTATATTCGAGAAAAGATTCAGTACGCTTTAAAGCTGGTGAATCTGCAAGGGTATGAAAAACGATCTGTCAATTCCCTGTCGGGAGGACAGCAGCAAAGAATCGCCATTGCCAGAGCGATTGTAAACGAACCCAGAGTGCTTTTATTGGACGAACCCTTGGGAGCCTTAGACTTAAAGCTAAGGCAGGAGATGCAATACGAGCTCATCCGTTTGAAAAATGAATTGGGCATTACCTTTATTTACGTCACCCATGATCAGGAAGAGGCCTTGACCATGTCGGATTATGTGGTGGTAATGAATCAGGGTTATATTCAACAGGCAGGAAGCCCGGAACAAATCTATAACGAACCGGAAAATGCATTTGTAGCTGACTTTATCGGAGACTCCAACATTGTCCCCGGCGTAATGCTGGAGGACCGTTTGGTGCGTATTTTTGGTGCAAACTTCCCCTGTATAGATGAGGGATTTGGAAAAAATACCCCTGTGGATGTGGTGATTCGTCCGGAGGATGTGGAAATCCTGGAAGAGGGAGACGATCGTGCGATTCTGAAGGGAACCATGACCCACATCATTTTCAAGGGAGAAATATACGAGATGGAATGTACCACGGAGGATGGCTTCGAGTGGCTGGTACACTCCACGGAAATGCATGAGCCGGGGAAAAAGGTGGGGATTTATGTGCGCCCCTCCAATATTCAAATTATGAATAAGCCCGAGTCTGAAGACGAGGAGGCATTGGGCATTGAAGAATAAAGGAACCAGGCTTTTGGCCGCCCCCTATCTAATCTGGATGGGTGGATTTATTGTGATACCCTTACTTTTGGTTTGGTACTATGCCTTTACAGACAAGACCGGTGCATTTACTTTAGACAACTTAACAAAGATATTTTTATGGGAGAACTACAAGCCCCTGTATCTGGCGGTGCTTCTTTCCCTTTGCAGTACCCTTTTATGCTTTCTTTTGGCCTTTCCCTTAGCCATGGTGCTTCGGAACAAGAAGGTGGGAAAGGGTTCCTTTGTGGCCTTTATCTTTATCCTGCCCATGTGGATGAATTCCTTACTCCGCATCCTGGCATGGCAGACTCTTTTGGAGCGAAAGGGCGTGTTGAACGAAGTTTTGATGGCTCTGCATTTACCTACCCAGAGCTTAATCAATACCCCCTATGCCATTATTTTGGGTATGGTTTATGACTTTCTGCCATTTATGATTTTGCCTATCTACAATACTTTAAGCAAAATTGATGACAATACCATCAATGCCGCCTACGACCTTGGGGCCAGCTTTTTCACCACCCTCTTTCGGGTGATTTTGCCCCTGTCCATTCCCGGCATTGTGTCCGGCGTGACTATGGTTTTCGTGCCGGCGTTGACTACCTTCGCCATTTCCAACATCCTTGGAGGCGGCAAGATTTTCCTCATCGGAAATGTCATCGAGCAGGAATTTACGGTGAATTCCAACTGGAATGTAGGTTCGGGACTGTCCATGATTTTGATGGTCTTCATCATAGCCTCCATGGCCATACTGTCCCGCTATGACAACGGAGAGGGGGCGATTTTCTAATGGAGAAGAAATCTGTTCGTATTTTGGAAAATGCCTATCTGGGCTTGGTGGTGCTTTTTCTCTATGCACCCATCTTTATGCTTACCGCCCTGTCCTTTAATGCGGGAAAGAGCAGAGCCCATTTTACCGGCTTCAGTCTTCGCTGGTATGTGGAAATGTTTCGAAATGAGGATATTATCCAGGCCCTACACAATACCTTGCTGATTGCCTTTTTGTCCGCCGTTATTGCCACGGTGCTCGGCACCATGGCGGCGGTGGCTCTTCGGAAAATGAAGGTGCTGCCCAGAAGTCTGATTATCGGGGTCAGCAATGTGCCTATGCTGAATGCGGACATTGTAACCGGTATCTCTTTGATGCTTTGCTTTATCGCCTTTAAAATCAGCCTGGGCTTTAAGACCATTTTGATTTCCCATATTACCTTTAACCTGCCATACGTGCTGTTGTCCGTTTTGCCCAAGCTTCGGCAGAGCTCGGAGGTCAGTTATGAGGCGGCATTGGACCTTGGAGCAAAGCCCCTTTACGCCTTTTTTAAGGTGGTGCTTCCGGACATTATGCCGGGAGTTTTGTCCGGCTTTTTGCTGGCCTTTACCATGAGCTTGGATGATTTTATCATTACCCACTTTACCAGAGGAGCGGGAATCAATACCATTTCCACCTTGGTATATGCGGAGGTCAGAAAGGGAATCAACCCCAGTATGTATGCTCTTTCCACTTTGATTTTCGTTACGGTTTTTATCATCCTTTTAATCGCTAATTTTGCCCCGAGCTTTATGGGAAGAAAGGAGGAAAAGGCATGAGAAACAATAGCGAAAAGAGATTTTTCTGCAAGTCGGAAGAGACTGCAAAAAATTTTGTAAGACAGGCTGTAAAAAAGAGGGAAAGAAAGTTTTTTCTGCCGCTGGCAGCAGGCTTAATGCTTCTTTTCAGCGCCCTGCTTTTGTCCTCCTGCGGACCGAAGGAGGCTGAGTCCACAGAGAGCCCGGAAGAAGAGGGCCAAAGCAAGACGGACAATGTGGTCAATGTCTATAACTGGGGAGAGTATATCGACCCGGAGGTGATTACGGAATTTCAGCAGGAAACCGGCATCAAAGTGGTTTACGATATGTTTGAAACCAACGAGGAAATGTATCCTGTCATCGAGGCGGGGGGCGTGCTGTATGATGCGGTTTGTCCTTCGGATTATATGATTGAAAAAATGATGAAGAATCATCTTTTGGCGGAAATCGACTTTAAGAACGTTCCCAATATCAAGGAAATCGGAAAAGAATACATGGAAATGTGTGCGGAGTTCGATCCGGGGAATCGCTACATGGTACCCTATACCACGGGAACCGTAGGCATTCTTTACAATAAAAGAATGCTGGATGAGCTGGGAGTGCCTTATCCTACCAAGTGGGCGGATCTTTGGAATCCGAAGCTGAAGGGTGAGATTCTGATGCAGGATTCTGTCCGGGATGCCTTTATGGTGGCGCTGAAGAAGGAAGGCCACTCCATGAATACCGTGGACGATAAGCAGTTGGATGAGGCCATGAAGGATTTGATTGACCAGAAGCCCTTGGTACAGGCCTACGTGGTGGATCAGGTCCGAGACAAGATGATCGGAGAAGAGGCGGCGGTAGGCGTCATTTACTCCGGAGAAATCCTCTATGTGCAGGGAGAGCTGGAAGGCACGGACGTGGAAGTGGACTATGTGATTCCGGAGGAAGGCACCAACCTGTGGGTAGACGGTTGGGTAATTCCCAAGAACGCCAAGCATAAGGAAAATGCGGAAAAATGGATTAATTTCCTCTGCCGTCCGGACATTGCAGCGAAAAACTTCGAGTACATTACCTACACCACCCCAAACGTAGGCGCCTTGAAGCTCCTGCCGCCGGAATACACGGAAAATAAAGCGATATTTCCGGATATGGCGGAAGTTTTGAAAAAGGGAGAGGTCTTCAGCTATTTGGGAGAACAGGACGAAGCCAAGTACAACGACCGGTGGAAGAAAATCAAAGTTTCCTAAACCCTGTTTGAAAAAGATCAAAGTATCCAAACCCTATTTGAAAAAAGATCTGACAGAACCCCTCTTTATGGAGAAAGTCCATAGGGAGGGGATTTTTCTATTCTTAGAAATTTTAGAAAAGCTTTTTATTCCGAAAATTTTTTGCTAAAATAATTAACGTTAAAAATTTTTCGAGAGTGAAGAAATAAACGGACAGAGAGACTTTCGAAAGGAAAAAAGCAAGGAAAAAAAGCAAAGAAAAAAGCAAAAAGAAAAAGCCTGGATTCATCCGGGAAGACCATGGCAAAAGGGGGAAGAAAAATGCGCTCAAAATATGTAGCATATATCGGTTCTTATTCATACACCGGCTCTGCCAAGGGCATAACCATCTGTGATGTGGATATGGAAAAAGGAAGATTTGAAAAAAGAACAGAGGTGGAAGTGAACAACTCCTCCTACGTGGCGGTTTCTCCCGATAAAAGAACCCTTTATTCCATTGCGGATGAGGGAATTGTTTCCTTCCGTATTCTGGATAACGGAAACCTGAGCAAGTTAAATACCAGAAATATCCGCGGAATGCGCGGCTGCCACCTTGCCGTTGTCAAGAAGGGGGAGTACCTGATGGTGTCCGGCTATCATGACGGAAAGTCCACCCTGCTTTCTTTGGAAGCGGACGGTTCTGTAGGCCCTATCGTAGACGGCGTTTATGACCAGGGTATCGGTTCCGTGGCGGAGCGTACCTTCCGCCCCCATGTTTCCTGCTCCCGTATGACCGATGACCAGAAGTTTATTTTGGTGGCGGATTTAGGAATTGATCAGGTAAAGATTTTCCGTTTCGACAAGGCGGACCGGAAGATGCGACAGGTAGATACTTTGCGATGCGAACTGCAATCCGGCCCAAGACATTTCCGTTTCTGCCCGGACAGAAATTACCTCTATCTTTTGTATGAATTAAAAAATGTGGTGGATGTGTATCATTTTTCCGAGGGAGAGAAGGACTCGGAGGTGAAGCTGGAGAAGCTGCAGACCATTTCCACCCATAACGATAAGGAAAACAACCCCTTAATCGCCGCTTGTCAGATGCGTTTTTCTCCGGATCCGGATGCGTCCCATCTTTTTGTGTCCAATGCGGGGATTAATACCATCACCATCTATGACAGAGATAAAGCGACAGGACTTTTAACCATGAAGGGTAGCCTTCCCATTGCCGGCGAATATCCTAAGGATTTCTGCATTTTCCCGGATGAGAAGCACCTTGCGGTAGCCAACAATGAAAGCGGTACCATTACCTTTTTCAATATTGATTATGAAAAGGGGCTGCTGTCCATGTGTGCAAGAGAGCTGGAAGTGGATGAGCCAAACAGTATCTGTATGGTAGAGTGTCGGGGGTAAGGAATGGCGGGAAGTCAGTACGGAAAAATATTTCATATCAGTACCTTCGGCGAATCTCACGGTAAGGCCCTGGGGGTGGTTGTAGACGGCTGCCCTGCAGGGCTTTCCCTGTCGGAAGAGGATATTCAGGAAATGCTGGAACGTCGCCGTCCGGGGAAGAATCTGAAGATGACCCAGAGGAAGGAAGGGGACAAGGTGGAGATTCTTTCCGGAATTTTCGAGGGAAAAACCACCGGTACTCCCATTGCCATGGTCGTGTGGAACGAGGACCAGCGCTCCAAGGATTACGGAGAAATTGCCCATGCCTTTCGCCCGGGCCATGCGGATTACGGCTTTTTTGCCAAATACGGTTTTCGGGATTATCGAGGGGGAGGCCGTTCCTCCGGAAGGGAAACCATTGCCAGAGTGGCGGCGGGAGCCATTGCCAAGAAAATGCTATTAGAGCTGGGGGTTTCCGTCCGGGCCAAGGTCCTCGAGCTTGCCGGCATTTCCCTGACAGAAGACCGGCAGAAAGCGGAGCTTTTGGCGGAACAGAAGATTCTCTCCTTAAGGGAACAGGGGGATTCTGCCGGAGGAGTGGTGGAATGTCTGGTGGAAGGACTTCCTGCCGGCATCGGGGAACCGGTTTTTGATAAGCTGGATGCCTCCCTGGCAAAGGCCGTGATGTCCATCGGTGCGGTAAAGTCGGTGGAAATCGGAGACGGCATCGAAGTGTCCAAGAGCCTTGGCTCCGAGAACAATGATGCATTTTTCCTTATGGAAGAGAAAGATTACGAATCAGAAGAGAAAGAGCGGGATGCGGCAGGGAAGGAAAGTTGTCCCCATTCCTTGGTAGAAGGAACAACTTCCTTCGAGGGAAAATTGAAAAAGGGCAGCAACCATAGCGGCGGTATTCTGGGGGGAATGAGTGACGGAAGCACCATTCGCATCAGAGCCGGCTTTAAGCCCACACCTTCCATTTCCAAGCCCCAGCAAACGGTAAATGAAGCGGGAGAAGAAATTACCATCGCCATCAAGGGACGTCACGATCCTACGGTGGTGGAGCGGGCCAATGTGGTGGTGGAAGCCATGACGGCTTTAACTGTGCTGGATGCCATGCTGGAGAATCTCAGCGCCAGATTGGACTATGTGAAACGGGCTTATCGAAGATAAGAACAAACGAGATATCGCACACTACGCGTGCGATACTCGTTAAGAATAAAATTTTTTATAAAAATTATAAAAGTTTTTAAAAAATTTTTGCTTATACCGCTTCTCAATAGGAATTGACGAAGTAACATTTTCGTCTTAAAATGAGGAACAGAACAATTGGGAATTATTTCACAATGAATGAGAACGGCAGGAGTCTCTTTTGTGAAAGATTTTGCAAGGGGGAGAGAAAGATATGAATGCTCAACAAATGGTTACTGTAGGCTTGCTCGTGATACTGGGCATTTTAGCGCTTATTTTTTTAGTCGCATTTGTAAAGGATTTACTGGCGCATAAGGATAGCATGGAGAAGGAAAGCAATACCGCGGTGAGCAGTGCTATCGGTTTTGGAATTAACTTCTTCGACGTATTCGGTATCGGATCCTTCGCTCCGGGCGCTTCCCTTTACAAGGGCTTAAAGCAGGTGGATGACAAGCTGATTCCCGGAACCTTGAATGTAGCTTGTACTATTCCTGTCGTTATGGAGGCCTTCCTCTTTATTCAGGGAGTGGAAGTAGAGCCTATCACATTGGTTACCATGCTGCTTGCGGCTATGGTCGGTGCATGGATTGGTGCAGGAATTATTTCCAAGCTTTCCAAGCAGATGATTCAGCTGGTTATGGGTGTTGCCATGGTAGTAATCGGTTTCGTCATCATTTTACAGGTGGCGAATGTTATCCCCGTAGAAGGAACCGCCATCGGACTCAGCGGAATAAAGCTTATTGTTGCTATCGTAATTAACTTCTTCTTAGGCGCAGTTATGACTGCCGGAGTTGGCTTATATGCACCTTGTCTTGCCCTGGTTTGCGTATTGGGTATGGACCCGAAGGTTGCCTTCCCCATCATGATGGGATCCTGCGCATACCTTATGCCGGTTGCTTCCGTTCGTTTCGTAAAGGAAGGCAGCTACAATAGAAAGGTAGCTTTGTGGGGAACCATTTTCGGCTCTTTGGGTGTATTTGTAGCAACCAGAGTAGCATTAGGATTACCCTCTCACATTTTAAAGATTATCGTTATCTGCGTTATGTTCTACACCGCAGCAACCATGTTCTATTCCTTAAGCAAGGAAAAGAAGCAGGCGGCATAAAGAACACAGAAGATGACGCAGGATTGAACCATTACTTGTTCAGAATCGGAAAAGTCGTCTTATAGGGCGACTTTTCCTTTATAAAAATAAACCATGGAGGTAAGCATCATGAAATTCAGCAAGAGTATTCACGCAGTTGATTCCCACACAGCCGGTGAGGCTACCAGAATCGTAGTAGGTGGAGTCCCTAAAATCCCCGGAAAGACTATGCCTGAGAAGAAGCAGTGGCTTGAGGACAATATGGATTATCTTCGTACCGCTATTATGTTGGAGCCGAGAGGACATAACGATATGTTCGGTTCCATTTTGACACAGCCTACAGTGGATGAGGCCGATTACGGTATTATCTTTATGGATGGCGGCGGATACCTGAACATGTGCGGACACGGAACCATCGGTGCTATGACCGTTGCGGTAGAGACCGGTATCGTTCCTGTAACAGAGCCGATTACCAAGATCGTACAGGAGGCTCCTGCAGGAATTATCCACGGTGAAGTTACTGTTGTGGACGGCAAGGCTAAGAAGGTAAGCTTCCAGAACGTTCCCGCTTTCTTATACAAGAGAGATCAGGAGGTAGAGCTTCCGGGTTACGGCAAGATTAAGTTTGATATTTCCTTCGGCGGATCCTTCTTCGCTATCGTGAAGGTAGACCAGATCGGTGTAGAGATTAAGCCGGAAAATGCAGATAAGCTGAACGCTTTGGGAATCCAGTTAAGAGACATCATCAACAAAGAGATTCCTGTACAGCATCCATTGCTTCCCCATATCCATACTGTAGACTTGGTAGAATGGTGGTCTACAACAGAGACCAAGGGCGCGACCTTAAAGAACTGCGTAGTATTCGGACAGGGACAGGTAGACCGTTCTCCTTGCGGAACAGGAACCAGTGCAAAGCTGGCCACTCTTTTTGCAAAGGGAGAGTTGAAGCAGGGTGAGAAGTTCTTCTACGAGTCCATTCTTGGAACCATTTTCGAGGGAGAAATTGTAGGAACCGCCAAGGTGGGAGATTACGATGCGGTTATTCCTCAGATTACCGGTTCCGCATGGATTACCGGCTTCAACCACTTTGTGATTGATGAAGAAGATCCTGTAAAGCATGGATTTATCTTAAAGTAATAAATAAAGCGAATTGCAGAATGGGTCTGTAAGAGGGGCAATCTGAGCCCGTCATACAGACTCATTCTGCATCAGAGCGTACCCCTATAGATAAAATATTTTATAGGGAATAAAGATTGCAAATCCCAAAATCATCATGTAAAATCAAAGGATAGTTTTTTAACAATATCCAAAAAGGGGGAAACA
>CAUUUY010000051.1:0-9141 GCA_963548305.1 uncultured Oribacterium sp. | reverse complement strand
ATCTTCTTCCTCTTTTTCTTCTGGCCTTGTTTATTCCTTATCTTTTCTACCTTCGTAGGGTACAGGGGGCTTTCTATCCGCCGGAAGAACAGGAAGAAGCCGGAGGAAGAAATATTCGTAAGCAGGGAAAAGAGGGGATTGTATTTATTGGTTTGGTTTCCCTTTCTATGCTGATCGTGTTTCTAAGCTTAATGAATATGGATTTTGCGTTTTTGGGATTGATTTTAGTGAAAGTACTGAGCTTTATAGGGGGCGGTATCAGTCTCTATCGCTGTTCTCAACGCTATTTAGAACGAAGCTCTATGACTAAGCCCCTTTTGGCTTTATTCTTCTTTGTATTTCTGGCACATAGCTATGAGATATTGCTATGGATGTCCTTTAAGGCTAGTGTTATACTTTTAGAGTTAGGGTTTTAGGATTGTCGTTTCAGGAAGGTCGGTAGAAATAGTTTAACTATTTTTACCGGCCTTTTTTTTGAATGGACATTATATGGCATTAGAGGCTTACATCCATGAGTAAGGTACAGGTTCGAAGGGGAGAGCTATTATAAAATCTTGGAAAAGTGTCAAAATCAGGGTAAAACAACCTTGGAAAAGTGTCAAAATCAGCTTGAAAATACCTTGGAAAAGTGTCAAAATATAAGTCAAAATACCTTGGAAAAATGTCATTGGCCGGTTGGGGAGAAATGACTTATGGGGCTGTTATGCCGGATTTCGGAGAAAAGATGCTGAAAAGAAAAATTGAAAAAGACCTTTTGAATTGGATTACGAGTGGAGAAAAAGCCTTACTGATTTATGGTGTCCGTCAGGCAGGAAAGACCTATATTATTCGAGCATGCCTAGAGCAGTCAGGATGTGATTATGTTGAGTTTAACCTAATTAGACAAGCGGAAATAGTAGATATTTTGCGTGAAGCAAATAGTATTGATGATCTTATTTTAAAGCTGTCTTTATATAGCAGTAAGAAGATAATTCCCGGAAAAACAATCATTTTCTTTGATGAAATTCAGCGCTATAAAGAAATTGTTACTAAGATAAAGTTTCTTGTAGAGGACAAGCGTTTTCGCTATGTATTATCAGGATCTTTGCTTGGAATTGAACTGGTTAATCTGAAGTCTGCACCGGTAGGATATTTGCAGACTTTAAAAATGTTTCCCCTTGATTTTGAAGAGTTCCTTCAAATCTTTAATGTTGAGGATAAAGTATTAGAGAGGCTTCGCAGCTCCTTTTTATCCAGGACTCCGGTAGATGAAGTTCTTCATCAAAAAATAATGGAGATATTTCATTTGTATCTCATTATAGGGGGGATGCCTGCTGCTGTGGAGCAATATCGTAAAACAGAAAATATAGATAATGTTATAGAAGAACATATAGCTATTATTGAGCAATATAAGTTAGATTTTACACAATACGAGGAAGAGAATCGAAAATTATTGCTTACACAAATTTATGAGCTGATTCCCGCGAAATTAAATGAAAAAAATAAGCGTTTTAAGCTTGCAGATCTTAAGGCGAATCTTCGATTTGAACGAGTTTCTGATAGTTTTACATGGCTTTGGAAGGCCGGAGTTGCGCTGGCAACTTTTAATACGACAGAACCGACAGTTCCGCTTTTACTCAACGAAAAAAGTACTTTATTTAAATTGTTTTTGTCCGATGTGGGTTTGCTCACAAGTTTGTATGGAAAGTCCTGTAAATTAAAAATTGTTAGCAAAGAAAAAGATATCAATAAGGGCTCTGTATATGAAAATGTGATTGCCCAGGAGCTTTGTGCACATAATTATCCCTTGTATTATTATAGCAATAAGAAAAAAGGAGAACTGGACTTTATTATTGAGCATGCAGGAGAAGTGCTTCCTATTGAAGTAAAAAGCGGAAAGGATTATGAGAAACATTCCGCCTTGGATAACATATTGCGTGTTCCTGAATATGGCATAAAGAATGCTTATGTCTTTAGCAATGATAATGTCAAAACAAGGGGACAAGTCAGCTATTTTCCAATCTATATGGTGATGTTTTTAGAAGAGAAATCCATTGACTTTGTGGATATATCTTTGGATAAGTATAAGCTGTAATTAGTGGATTGATTAGAAGGGAGCATAATAATCATTGACAAATCATTTAGCCAAATATAGTATAGATAAAAAAGTGGGAAATCCCACATACATAGGAGGAAGATGATGGAAGCAGCAAAGGAGTATAATGTTCACCTTGATAATAAAAAGAGAGTTACTTTGCGCGGTGCTTTATACCAATATTATAACGTTAAGGAATATGAAAATGGTTGTATTATGCTAGAGCCTCGTGAATTGACGGTTCCGGATACTATTTCTGCACGTACTTTGAAAGATATGGATAAGGCTATCAGCAATTATAAACAAGGATACGTATCAGATCCTATAGATCTCTCGGATTTTGGATAGTGTGAATATATGAGTTTTATAATACGTATGGGACTTCCGGAGATGGAAGAATTGTGGAATAAACTTCAATCTGAATATAGAGTCGGGACAATCAGTAAAAAT
Source organism: uncultured Oribacterium sp. (assembly GCA_963548305.1). Taxonomy (GTDB): domain Bacteria; phylum Bacillota; class Clostridia; order Lachnospirales; family Lachnospiraceae; genus Oribacterium. The sequence continues at coordinate 6,617 of CAUUUY010000051.1, read as the reverse complement.
GATGCAATTATTTTCAAAAAGTGGGGAAAAGCTTTAAAGTTGTTATCAGAAAATCCCAGACATCCTAGTCTGAGAACGCACGATATAGAAGCATTATCGGAGCGATATGGAGAACGTGTGTGGCAATCCTATCTTGAAAATAAAACCAGTGGAGCAATGAGAATGTATTGGGTATATGGCCCTGATCAAAAGTCTATAACTATTATCGGACTGGAACCACATCCGGAGGATAAGAAGAATGGTGCATATGAAAGAATTACTCTATCAGATCTCCCTCTCATGAAAAAAGATGAATCATAAAACAAGTAAACATAAGTGTGAGTTTTTTCTTTGGCCTTATAGTGTTGCGACTTTAACGGATGAGGACTGTAAAAATCATTTTGATTTTTTACAGTTCTATTTTTCTGTGCAAAAGGCTAAAGGAAAAACACAAAACTTATGGAATATTCCCATAGAAATGTTATGCTTATACCGATTGTAATAGAGTGTAATATATGAATTGGAGGAAAATATGAAATTTACCGAATTTCCCTATGAGAGAATTGATTTTGATAAACTGAAGGCTGATTTTTTGGAGCTTTGCGAGGGGGTAGATAAGGCGGAGTCAGGAGAGGAGCTTTTTGCCCTACATCAAAAATACTATAAGCTGGTGGATGATGTGATGACGGAAAGTGTGATTGCCAGCATTCGAAACGACATTGACATGACCGATCCCTTCTACGAGAAGGAGAGAGCCTTTTATGATGCCAATATGCCCATTTTCCGGAATCTCTTAGTGGACTACCAAATGCGGGTTTACCATTCTCCCCACCGTGCCTATATGGAAGAAAAGCTTGGGCATGTAGCCTTTAAAAACATGGAGCTGGCACAGAAGGCGGTGGACATTTCCCTGATTCCCCTGATGCAAAAGGAAAATGAATTGACCACCGAATACAGTAAGCTTCTGGCTTCCGCAAAGATTCCCTGGGAGGGAGAGAATCTGAATCTGTCTCTTATGACACCCTACCTTACGGCAGAGGATAGAGAGGTGCGTAAAAAGGCATGGAAAGCCTATACCAAGTTCTTTGAGGACAATGGGGAGAAGCTGGACTCTATCTATGATGCCTTGGTAAAGAATCGTACCGAGCAGGGGCAGATGATGGGGTATCCGGATTTTACGGAAATCGGCTATGCCAGAATGAATCGAAACTGTTATGGGGAGAGGGAGATTGCCTCCTTCCGCCAGCAGGTAAAACGGGATTTGGTGCCATTTGTCCAAAAGCTTCATGAGAGAAGAAGGGAGCGCCTTGGGCTGGACAAGCTCTATTACTATGATGAAGGTGTATTTTTCAAGAAGGGAAATCCTGCCCCCATCGGAACACCGGAGGAAATCCTGGCAGCAGGGCAGAAGATGTACGATGCTCTTTCTCCGGAAACCTCCAAGTTTATGCAGGATATGATGAAAATGGAGCTTTTCGATGTGCTGGGCAGAAAGAACAAGAGAACCGGCGGGTATATGGAAATGCTTCCCAACTACCACATGCCCTTTATCTTTGCCAACTTCAACGGTACAGCCGGAGACTGTGACGTGATTACCCACGAATGCGGGCACGCCTTCCAGGGCTATATTACAGCGGATCTACCCATTCATGAGCATAATCAGTTGACCATGGAAACGGCGGAAACCCACTCCATGTCCATGGAATTCTTTACCGAGCCTTGGATGGATTTATTCTTCGGGGATCGGGCAAAGGACTACCTTTCCATGCATTTTGAAGAGTTCCTGATGTTTATCCCCTACGGCACCATGGTGGATGAGTTCCAAAACATTGTCTATAAGAATCCGAAAATGACTCCGAAGGAGAGAAAGCTGCTTTGGAGAACCCTGAAGCAGGAGTATAAGCCCCATTTGGATTATGCGGACAATGCCTTTATGGAAGAGGGGGGCTTCTGGCAGAAGCAGCACCACATCTATGACCTGCCTTACTATTACATTGATTACTGCATTGCCGGCATCAATGCCTTGCAGTACAAGGCTTGGATGGATAAGGATTTCCAAGGGGCTTGGAAGAGCTATATGGAGTTCTCCAAGTACTCCGCATCCCTGTTCTTTACGGAACTGGAGGAAAAGGTTGGCCTAATGAATCCCTTTAAAGAGGGAACCATTAAGAAGATTGTAGAGGATTTGGAGAAGAATCTGTAAAGGAAGGAAAATGAAGGATAAATCGAAAGAGAGGCGGAACCCTTCCCCCTCTCCTTTAGAAAAATATTTTCAGCACTACAATGAAAAAAATCTCCTGCCCCTGCATATGCCAGGGCATCAAAGAAAGACGGAAATGGGTGCAGCCCTTCCCTATGCCTACGATTATACAGAGGTAGAGGACTTGGACAATCTCCATGCTCCGGAAGGCATTTTGCAGGAAGCCATGAATCGCACTGCCGCTTACTATGGCTGTCCGGATTGCTTCTATCTTGTAAATGGCAGTTCCTCCGGTTTGCAGGCAGGCATTTTCGCTCTGCTGGAAGAGGGAGATGAGGTAGTGGTGGCAAGAAATTGCCACCGCTCTGTTTTTTATGCCCTATCTCTCCGAAAGGCAAAGATCCATTTTCTTCTGCCGGAGTTTTGGGAGGATTTTTCCTGCTTTGGCTCCATTTCCCCGAAGGAAGTGGAAAGACTGCTACGGGAGTTTCCAAAGAGCAAGGCTTTGATTTTTACCAGCCCAAGCTATGAGGGAGTGGTTTCCGATGTGGAAGCGATTGCAAGGCTCTGCCATGAAAATGGCCTTTCCCTTCTGGTGGATGAAGCTCATGGAGCTCATTTTTCTCCGAAAAAGGGAGATTCCTTTCTGGAGTCCGCCATTGCCCTAGGGGCGGACTTGGTGGTGCAAAGCCCTCACAAAACCCTTTGCTCCTTAACCCAGAGCGCCTGGATATTGGGAAGCGGAGAAAGATATAGTAGAGAAAAGCTGTCTTTCTACCTTTCCGTATTTCAAACCACCTCTCCCTCCTATCCTTTGATGCTATCTTTGGAAAAGGCAACGACACTTTTGGAAAGAGAGGGAGAAGCACTATTTTCTCATTGGAAGGAAGTGATGAGGGGCTTTCGGGAGAAGGCAAAGAAACTTTCTTATTTTTCCTTTCTGTGGGAAAAGGAAGAAGCCTGCTTTGCTATGGATTGCAGTAAGATTTTCCTGCGAGCCCTAGGAATTCCCAAGCTTAGACTGGGACGGGACTTGGCCAAGCTGCTTCGGGAGGATTATGGCATTGAATCGGAGATGCATAGCGGAGAAAATCTGCTTTTGATGACAGGACCCTTTATTTCAGAAGAGGAACTGGATAGGTTGTTTTTTGCCTTAAAGGATATAGAAAGAAGATTTGGGGAGGAGAAGGGAAAGCCATCTGTAGATGATAGGGGAAGGCAAGCGGGAGATGGAATGTCTGGATTGATAGAAGGTTCAGCACAGTCACTACAGTCGAAACTCCTATCTTCTACTCTTTATCAAATTTCTGTAGCGGATAACACTTTGCAAATTTCAGAAGGGCTAAAAGAAGGAGAGGAGCTTAATCTTCGTGACGGAGAAGGGCGCATTTGCCTGGAATATCTTAGCCTTTATCCGCCCGGAATTCCCCTGCTATTCCCCGGAGAGAAGCTTACAAAGGAAAAAATTCAAGAGATAGAAACCTTGGAAAAAGAAGGCATAGAGCTTCAGTATTCCAGACACCGACAGGGGGAGAAAGGAAAGATTATTTTCCAAAAGAACAAGGGAAATGTGTAAAGAAAAGTATAGAGAAAAAGTTTAGAGAAAAAGTATAATGGAAGAACTTTGAAAGATTAGTGTGAGGCTTTTTAAAGAAGAATAGAAGAGTTGTAGAAGCGTGACAAGAGAGTATGCGTAAGGGTATAAATTAAGACAACAGAGTATGACAGCAGGAAGGAAAAGTTATGAAACAGCGTAATCCCTTAAGTCAAAGCTTTTTTGAAGGCAATCGGAAAAATCTATTTATGGCGGTTTTGGGCACCACGGTTTTGTCCGTGGGTATTCTTTCTGTACCTCAGCTGATGCAGATTTTGATTGATTTCCTATCCGGAAATCGCCGTTATAGTATGCATCAAATTGTTTTGATGGCCATAGCGGTTTTATTGATGGTGAGTTTTTCCGGCCTTTGTACCTACTATTTTCGAACGAAGTTCAGCACCAAGGCAGTTTTGCAGTACCGAAAAACGGCTTATCATTATCTGTCTAAAAAGAAGGTGACAGAGTTTTACGGACAGAATACGGCGGTGTATCTTTCCGCCCTAAATACGGATTTACAGAAAATCAAAGAGGATTTTTTAGACCAGATTCCCATACTTTCGCAAATCGTCATTTGCGGAATCGGGGCTGTTTTGGTGATGATTCGCTACAATTTCTTTTTAGCCATGATGGCCTGTCTCATTTCCCTGATTCCCTTTTTTGCCGCCCTCTTTTCCGGAAGAAATATGGAGAAGATTGAGGAGAACTTATCCAAGGAAAATGCGGAATATCTGGCTTTTTTGAAGGATTTTGCCGTTGGCTTTACCATCATTAAGTCCTATAAGGTGGAAGGAATCTTTTCTGCCCTTCACGATAAAATCTGCCAAAAGGTGGAGCGCCGCATGGAAGAGCGGGAAAAATGCGTGGAGAAAATCAATTACTTTGCCGCCATTTCCGGCTACATTACTCAATTCGCCATTTTGCTCTTATGCGCTGTTGTGGCCTATAGAAGCAAAAGCATTTCCGTGGGAACCGTACTGGCATTTTCCCGACTGATTAACTATATCATTGACCCGGTGACAGAGCTTCCGGGAATGCTCAGTAAGGCAAGAACCGCCTACGCCCTTTCCGAACAATTTTGGGAGAAGATAGGAGAAGGGGAGCAGGAGCAGAAAGAGAGGCAGGAGCAGGAGAAGAGCGGTGAAATCGTTAAGGACGATTATCACAAACATATCGATACAGACTCCCATAAGAAAGCTCTTCCTATTCCATCTTTACAGGGAGATATTTGCTTCTCTCATCTTTCCTTTTCCTATACTCCGGAAAAGCAGGTTTTGAAGGACTTTACGCTGCGGGTAAAGGAGGGGGAAAAACTGATTCTTCTGGGAGCCTCGGGTTCAGGAAAGTCCTCTATTCTAAAGCTTCTTATGGGAATCGAGCGAAGCCAGGGGGGAGAGATTTCCATTGGCAACAGGGCTCTTTCTACCCTTCCCGAGGAAAGCCTCTTTCGTTCGATTTCCTATATTCAACAGGAAGTCTTTATTTTTGACGGCAGTATCTATGAGAACATTACGCTCTTTCAAAAATACAGTGAAGAAGAGCTTAATCAGGCCATTGAAAAGGCCGGTTTAAAAAATCTGATTTCGGAGAAAGGCTTGGACTATCCCTGCGGGGAAAATGGAGCGGCTCTTTCCGGTGGAGAACGGCAAAGAATCAATATTGCCAGAAGTCTTCTTCGAAAAACCCCTATTCTTCTTGCCGATGAGATTACTGCAGCTTTGGATAAGGAAAATAGCTATCTGGTATTGGATTCCCTCTTATCCTTGGAGAATATCACGGAGATTTTGGTACTCCATGATTTGGATGCCAGAATTTTAAGTCGTGTAGATCGGATATGCGTGTTAAAAGAAGGAGAGATTTTGGAGGAAGGAGTATTCTCTGAGCTTATGGAAAAGAAGGGATACTTTTACTCGCTCTTTACGATGGAGCAGTAAAATGACTCTATGTAAAATACAGTACATTCTTAGAGGTAGAGAAAACAATGAATAAGGATAAGATGATAATACAGAATGCAGGCAGTGGGAAAGAATATCATCAGTTTGATGATATTGTTAATATTGTCGAAAGTGCAAAGGATCGTGCTTATAAAAAAGTTAATGAAGAACTGATTTTGATGTATCAAGAAGTTGGAAAATACATTAGTGAAAAAACTGAGGAGGCATCTTATGGTTCCGGTTTCGTTGATAATGTAGCTGAATTTTTCTCAACCAACTATCCTGAATTAAAAGGTTTTAACCGCAGAGGTTTATATAGAATGAAGCAATTCTATGAGCTATATAAGGACGATGAAAAAGTGTCAACACTGTTGACACAATTGAGCTGGTCTAATCATTTGAAGATAATGTCCGGAGCAAAAAATAAAGAGGAAAGAGAATTTTATATTAACTTGGCAATTAAGGAGAATCTGACTCACCGGGAGTTGGTAAGACAGATGGATAGCGGATACTATGAACGCTATGCGCTTTCAAAGAGCAATACTTTGCCTGCTATACAAAGGGCAAAACAGGAAACACATAATTTATTTATGGATAGTTATGTATTGGAATTTCTTGATGCTCCCAAGATTGGAAATGAAAGAGAATTTCAGAAATCAATTCTTGACAATTTGAAGAACTTTATCTTAGAAATTGGAAAAGATTTTTCCTTTATAAGTAATGAGTATAGAGTACAGGTTGGAAACCATGATTACTATATTGATTTGTTATTTTATCATAGAGGTCTGTCCTGCTTAGTGGCTTTTGAACTTAAGATTGGAGAATTCAAGCCGGAATATATTGGGAAAATGAATCTATATTTGGAAGCATTGGATAGAGAAGTGAAGAAACAAAGCGAAAATCCAAGTGT
>CAUUUY010000050.1:0-9156 GCA_963548305.1 uncultured Oribacterium sp. | reverse complement strand
ACAGTGGAGAATACGGAGGAACAGGTTTTTTCCGGTAATTTAAAGGTTTTATTTGCGGAATCCAACCAGAGTATCGTGGAATATTCCTACCCAATTGTGGTGGAAGGTAACAATAAAAAGGAGCTTGTAAAGAACCTGAGTCTTCCCACCGGTGTGAATCAGATGCTTATCAGCATTGAGAATAAGCGGGGAGAGCAAATCAACAGCCAAAGAGTGGGTCTGGATATTTCCGGAACCGATGCGGAGCTTTTTGTAGGGATTCTTTCCGAAAAGGGAGAGGGCATCGGTTATCTGCACAATGCCAGAATCAATAACGGACTTCTGGAAAGCAGAACTTTCGCATTTCAACCGGAGTCCTTTCCCAAGGAAGAGTCGGTGCTTTCTCTTTTGGATTTATTGATTATTCGGGACATTTCCTTTTCCGCCCTGTCCAAGGAACAGGAAAATTTCATCAATTCCTATATTGAACAGGGTGGGGTGGTTTTATTTTCTCTTTCCGGAGAAAGAGGAAGAGAAACCTTAGGGGACAATTATTCCGCCTTATTGGAAAAGGAATTGGATTTTCGGGAAAGACCTTTGCATCTTGGCACAGAGGGAGATTTGTCGCAAGAGAGTACCGTATCGGTTTTCAGCTCTCCCGTACATTTCAGGGGAGGAAGAGAGGGACTTTTTTCGGAAAATCAGCCCTACCTTTCCGTGCTTCCCAAGGGAAACGGTTTACTGGCTGTTTTGGGCTATGACTTATCCGAAGTGGAGCGCTATGCCACCGAGGATAGCTCCTATGTAGGCAGACTGCTTCTTGCCCTCTATGGGCAAAATCGTTTAGATAACCTGTCCATATCCGCATCGGAGAAAAGCTTAAAGCAGTACTGGGATTTAGAGGAGCTGATGAATCTTTCCGATTTAAGCAAGCTCCCCTCCCTGGCCTTATATTTTGCCATTCTCTTTCCCAGCCTGATTTTTTTGGGACCGGGGCTTTATCTCTTGATGCGCTCCCAGAGCAATTTAAAATACTATCGTTTGAGTATTCTGCTGTTTTCCCTCTTTTTGGGGGTTATCGTTTGGTCCCTGGGGATGGGAACCCGTTTTAATGGAAGCTTTCTTTCATACCTTCAGCTTTCTCAAATCACGGAAGATACGGTGGAGGAACAGAATTACATTAATTTGCGTTCTCCCAATGAAAACAATATCAGTCTTTCCGTAAAGCCCGAATATACTGTGAATCCCATTGTAAAGGGAATGGATTTTACCGGAGATCTTACCGAACTTTTGCAAAAGGAAGATTTGCATCGGATGGATATTCGTAGAGACAGAGAGGAGTCTTTGATTCATATCATCAAGAGTGATGCCTTTGCTCCTCATTATTTTAATATCAATAAAAAATCCGCCAATGCCAAGGGGGATATTCAGGGGACCATCCATTATTATCAGGGGAAGATTAGCGGAAAACTGAAAAATACCACGGAATACACCTTCTATGACAGCTTCTTCTATCTCTTCGGCAGGATGGTGAAGTGCGGAAAATGGGAGAGCGGGGCGGAAATAGACCTGTCTACCCTGGAGAGCATAGCCATACCTGTGGGAGATTATGAGTACAGCAGCAATCTGATCAGCAGTGGAAACGGAAAGAACTTTCTTCGGTATATCTTAAGTGAAAGGCTCCACGGCTATTTTTCCGATGCCCGATTCTTCGGCTTTATCCGAGAGGAGCAGTTGGGCTTTACGGCAGAAAAAAATATCGAAAAATACGGTGTACATATTCTTACCCAGTCTGTGGCTCTGGATCGGAAGGAAGGGGATAGCATAGAGTATTGTGCCCTTTCCAGAGATCCGGTGGTTTCCAGCGGAGAATATGACTTACAGACCAATACCATGAATCCTATGATTCCCTTGGAAATTCATTACCCCCTGGGAGAGGAGCAAAATATTGAAGGGATCCGTTTTGAAAAGATAGAGCTGGAGGATGGAAAGCTCTTGCAGAATTTTCAGGGAAATATGGCTCTTTACAATTATCAGACAGGAGGCTATGACCTGCTTCCTTCCAAGGACGGAACCCTGGAAGGAGAGAAGCTCACTCCCTATTTAAGTGAGAAAAAGGAGCTAAATATCCGCTTCGTACCGAAGGAAAGCAATGTTTCTCCTCAAATCAGGCAGTACCTGCCTCAGATTTATGTTGTGGCAAAGGAGGAAGCATGATTCAATTCCAAAATGTAAAAAAAAGCTATGGCGGCATCAAGGTGATTGAAGACTTCTCCTTGGAGGTTTCCGATGATCAGATTTTTGGCCTGCTGGGACTTCCGGATACCGGGAAATCCACTCTTGTGAATCTTCTAATGGGGCTTTATCCCTTGGATAGCGGTCATATTTTTATTGATGATATGGAGGCAGGCTCAGGACTGAGGAGACTCAAGCGAAGACTGGGCTATGTGCCCAATATTCCAGGAGTCTATCCCCAGATGAGGGTAGGAGAATACCTTGCGTTTTTTGCCTCCTGTTACTCTATGGAGGAAAGCCGTATTCGAGGAAGGATTCGACTACTTCTGGAAATGTCCGGTCTTTTGGCCTGGGAGGACAGTGCCATGGAGCTTTTGCCCAAGGCGGCTTTACAAAAGCTTTCCTTCGTTCGAGCCATTTTGCACGATCCCAAAATCCTGATTATTGATGAAGCTTTGGCGGGCTTGGATCCGAGAACATTGGAAGAAATCAAAACCATGTTGTTAGATTATCAAAGTCAAGGAAAAAGCATTTTCATGACAGGCTCTTCCTTAGGAGAAGTGTCGGACTTTTGCACCCATCTGGGCTTTTTGCATCAGGGAAAAATGATTCGGAGCGGATCGGTGTCGCAGATTACCCGGGAGCTCAGCATGCAAAATCCTATTATTATACAAGTGCAGGGGAAGAGTACAGGACTTATGCAGGCTTTAAAAAATGAGCCGAAAGTCAAGTCTATAAGCCTTCGGGAAAATGAAATTCGGGTCGGCTTTTCGGGAACCCGGGAGGAAGAGGCCGAGCTTTTACAAAATATAGTGGAAAGCGGAATCAAGCTTTATTCCTTCTATAGAGAGCAGGGCAGTATAGAGGGCGTTTTGTTTCAAAAATCTCAAGAGGAAAGGAGTCTTTTGTCCTATGAAAGAGAATCCGATATGGAGTAAGGACAGTTTGCTGGGAAACCGAAGTTTGTTTCTTCCTATGCTGATTTTCTTTACCAATCTTTTGCTCTTTGTGCTTTTATTCGGAAATCTCTATTATATTTCCTTGAATGCACAGCAGACGGGAGAAATTCGTTACGCCATGTTTAACCGCTTTTATTATTATGTAGGCGGCGGTCTTTTCATTTTTCTTCTGCTTTTGGCTCCCGCCCTAAGCGCTTCCAGCATTACCCAGGAAAGAGAGCAAAATAACTTGGCCCTGCTTTTGTGTACGGATTGTACAGAAAAGACCATACTACAGGGAAAGCTCATAGCCTATATGTCCACCCATCTGACGCTGCTTTCCTCCACCGTCCCCTTTTTGGCGACTCTATATATTTATGGAGGAATTTCCGGCAGTTTAGTGCTTTTGTATTTTTTCTTTTATATTTTTTCCGCCCTGTATTGCACGGCTCTCGGTATTTTTTGCAGTTGCCTGGGAAAGAATACGGCGTATTCCACAGCCCTGAGTTATGTACTGGAATTTATCAGCTTTTTGTTTGTTTTCTACGGACTGTACTGGTGTAAAACCAAGGGATATTTTTTCTACGGTCTGATACTGGCATTTCTGTTTTTTATCCTTTTCAGCTTGAGCTTTTTAGGGATAGGGAAAAAATATCTAAGAGGTTTACAAACAAATTGAACTAGGATATTCTGTAGGAAGTTTAAAAGGAAGAGGGGAAACTATGTTTTCAACGGTAATGATCGGTATTGCGGGAGGTTCCGGTTCGGGAAAATCCACCTTTACCAAGAGAATCAAAGAATGCTTTCCGGATGAAGTGGCAGTTCTCTACCACGACAATTATTATAAGTCCAATGACGGAGTGCCCTTCGCTATACGGCAAAAGGCCAATTATGACCATCCGGATGCCTTTGAAACGGATCTTTTGATTAAGCATTTGAAGGCTTTAAGAAGGGGAGAAAGCATTTCCTCTCCCACCTATGATTTCAGCACCCATAACAGAACCGATCAGTGCTTTATTGTAGAACCGAAGAGAATTATCCTGGTGGAGGGTATCTTGGTGCTGGAGAATCCAGAGTTACGCTCCCTTTTTGATATAAAGATTTATGTGGAAGCGGATGCGGACGAAAGAATTATTAGGCGTATTATTCGGGATGTGAAGGAAAGAGGTCGTCAGGTAGAGGATATTTCCGAACAGTATTTAAACACGGTAAAGCCTATGCATTATCTTTATGTGGAGCCTACCAGAGCCAAGGCGGATATCGTAATGAATTCCGGAATGAATGATGTTGCCTTTGATCTGATGAAGACAAAGATTGAAAGCTTATTGCAGAATGAGTAGTAAAGGAGAAAAAATGGTTTATCAATCCACACGCGGAGGAGAAGAAAATGTAAGTCCCTCTTTAGCCATTGTGCAGGGACTGGCAAAGGACGGGGGACTTTTTGTACCGAAGGAAATGCCGAAGCTTCAGAAGTCTTTAGAAGACTATGCTGAGTTATCCTATCAGGATTTGGCTTATGAAATCATGAAGCTTTATCTTACGGATTTCACCGAGGAGGAATTACGTTACTGCATTAATTCTGCCTATGACGATAAGTTTTCCACAAAGGAAATCGCCCCTGTGGTAAAAAAAGGAGATAGCTACTATCTTGAGCTTTTCCACGGAAGAACCCTGGCCTTCAAGGATATGGCACTGTCCATTCTTCCTTATCTTATGAAGGTAAGCTGTAAAAAGAATCAGATTCAGGAGAAGATTGTGATTCTAACCGCTACCTCCGGAGATACCGGAAAGGCTGCCATGGAAGGCTTTTGTGATGTGGATGGCTGTGAGATTATTGTCTTCTACCCGAAGGACGGAGTTTCCCCCTTCCAGGAGCGGCAGATGCGGGCTCAGAAGGGACAGAATACCCATGTGGCGGCCATTCTGGGAAACTTTGATGATGCCCAGAGCGGAGTAAAGAAGATTTTCTCCGATAAAGCTTATCAGGAGAAGTTGCTGGATAAGGGCTATAGACTTTCTTCCGCTAACTCCATCAATATCGGTCGTCTGGTTCCCCAGATTGTTTACTATGTATATGCCTACTGTCGTTTGCTAAAAAGCGGAGAGCTGAAGGCCGGAGAGAGCTTGAACGTTTCCGTACCTACCGGAAATTTCGGAAATATTTTGGCGGCTTATTGTGCAAAGCGTATGGGACTTCCTTTAGGCAAGCTTCTCTGTGCTTCCAATGACAATAAGGTGTTAACCGACTTTTTCCGCACCGGAATTTACGATAAGAACCGTCCCTTCCATGTTACCACCTCCCCTTCCATGGATATTTTGATTTCCTCCAACCTGGAAAGACTCCTGTATTTTGCCGGAGAAAATGCCGAGGAATGCAAGAAGCTGATGGAAGAGCTGAAGGAAAAAGGAAAATACCGGATTTCAGAGGCCATGGAGAAGGAGCTTAAGGACTTTTACAGCGGCTACGGAAAGGAAGCGGAGGGCAGTCAAAGCATTTTCCAGACCTATAAGGAAACGGGCTATGTTCTGGATCCCCATACCGCAGTGGCTAAGGTGGTGGCTGATCACTATGCCTACGAGCAGGGAAGACGGGACAAATGCCTTGTTGTTTCCACCGCAAGTCCCTATAAGTTCTCCCAGACTGTTTTAAAGGCCTTAAAGGAGCCTGTGCCAAAGGATGTATTTGAAGGAATCGAAGCTTTGGAAAAGCTTTGGAAGGAGCCTATCCCTGCCCCGGTAAAGGAAGTGGAGGAGGGAGAAATTCGCCACAGTACCGTATGCTCCGTAGAGGATATGGAGGCGACGGTTTCTCATTTCTTGCTTTCCTAGGCTTTAAAAATGTGTTACACTCTCCCCGTAGTTTAGGGTGAGATTTATGATAATGAATATTCTTTTCTAAAAAGGAGGATTAATATGTTAGTTAATGCAAAGGAAATGTTGGATAAAGCGCTGGCTTCCCATTACGCCGTTCCTCAGTTTAATATCAATAACCTGGAGTGGACAAAGTCCATTCTCCTGGCTTGCGAAGAGACCAAGTCTCCCGTAATCCTTGGTGTTTCCGAGGGTGCAGGAAAGTACATGACCGGTTTTGAAACGGTAGCCGCAATGGTTAAGGCTATGGACAAGAGCCTTGGTATTACCGTTCCGGTAGCTCTGCATTTGGATCACGGCTCCTATGACGGATGCTATTCCTGCATCAAGGCAGGCTTCACTTCCATCATGTTCGACGGTTCTCATTTCAATATTGAGGAAAATGTTGAAAAGACCAAGGAATTGGTAGCGGCTGCCCATAAGGCAGGTCTTTCCATTGAGGCCGAGGTAGGTTCCATCGGCGGAGAAGAAGACGGTGTTGTAGGCATGGGAGAGTGTGCGGATCCTGCTGAATGCAAGAAGATTGCAGATTTAGGAATCGACTTCCTGGCTGCAGGAATCGGAAATATCCACGGTGTTTACCCACCTGATTGGAAGGGACTTTCCTTCGATACTCTGGCTGCAATCAAGGAGCAGATTGGAGAGAAGATGCCATTGGTACTTCATGGCGGTTCCGGTATCCCAAAGGATATGATTCAGAAGGCAATTTCTCTGGGTGTTGCAAAGATTAATGTAAATACAGAGCTTCAGCTTGTATTTGCTGCAGCTACCAGAAAATATATTGAAGCAGGTTCCGATCAGAAGAGTAAGGGATTTGACCCGAGAAAGCTCTTAAAGCCGGGTGCAGATGCAATCATTGAAGAATGTAAAGCAAAGATTGAGTTATTCGGTTGCGCTAATAAAGCGTAAGAGGAAAAAGGGCAGAGCATGGTCTCTGCCCTTTTACACTTAAAAAAGTCAATAGTATCAGTAAAGGAGTAATATGCGGACTGGAAACGGGATAGAGAATTTTTCCAAAAATGTATTTCATGACGGTGTAATGCGGGAGCGTTTACCGAAAAATGTTTACCAGAAGCTGAAGAAAAGTATGCAGGAGGGCTATGCTTTAAGTCCCGACTTGGCAGATGCGGTGGCCCAGGGAATGAAGGAATGGGCCATTGAGCAGGGAGCAACTCATTATACTCACTGGTTCCAGCCCTTATCCGGTATTACCGCGGAAAAACATGAGGCCTTTTTGAGCCCTGTGGGAGAAGGAAAGGTGATGCTGGAATTTTCCGGAAAAGAGCTGGTGCGTTCCGAGGCGGATGCCTCTTCCTTTCCCTCCGGCGGTTTAAGAGCTACCTTCGAAGCCAGAGGCTACACGGTTTGGGATTGTACCAGTCCCGCTTTCCTGAGAAAGGACGGAGAGACCACAACCCTCTGCATTCCTACAGCCTTTTGCTCCTATACCGGAGAGGCACTGGATAAAAAGACTCCCCTTCTCCGTTCCATGGAGGCGATTAATCGGGAGGCTTTACGACTCCTCCGTCTTTTTGGAAATCAAAGCAGCCGCTCCGTTAAGGCGACTGTTGGTGCGGAGCAGGAGTATTTTCTGGTAGACCGGGAAAAATACCTTAGAAGAAAAGATCTGGTTTACACCGGAAGAACTCTTTTCGGCAGAATGCCGGCAAAGGGCCAGGAGCTGGATGACCATTATTACGGCGTTATCCGGAAGAGAATTGCCGCCTTTATGGGAGATATGGATCAGGAGCTTTGGGCTCTGGGGGTTCCGGTAAAGACAGAGCACAATGAGGTGGCTCCTGCCCAGCATGAGATGGCGCCCATGTTTGAGGAAGCCAATTTGGCGGTGGATCACAATCAGCTGGTGATGGAAAATCTAAAGAAGGTGGCTTCCCGTCATGGTTTGGAGTGCCTTCTTCATGAAAAGCCCTTCGAAGGCATAAACGGTTCCGGAAAGCATAACAACTGGTCCTTGTCCACCGATGACGGCATTAATCTGATGAATCCGGGAGAAACACCCCATGAAAATGTGCAGTTTCTTCTGGTTTTGGCCTGTGTTTTAGCTGCTGTGGATAACCATGCGGATTTACTGAGGATGTCTGCGGCCAATGTGGGAAATGACCATAGACTTGGGGCGGATGAGGCACCTCCCGCCATTATTTCCTGCTTTTTGGGTAGCCAGTTGGAGGAGGTGGTAGCCCAGCTCATCGGAACAGGCTATGCTACGAAATCCACAAAGGGAGAGCATATCAATACCGGTGTACGTTCCCTTCCGGATGTGGCCAGGGATGATACGGACAGAAACAGAACCTCTCCCTTTGCTTTTACCGGAAACAAGTTTGAGTTTCGTATGGTGGGCTCCTCCGATTCTATTGCCGGTGCCAACATTATCCTGAACACCATTACGGCGGAGCAGTTTAAGCTGGCAGCGGATTTTCTGGAACAGCAGGAAGACTTTGAAACGGCGGTACATGATTATCTGAAGAAGCTCTTAAGAGAGCATGAGCGGATTATTTTCAATGGGAACGGCTACGGAAAGGAATGGGTAGAGGAGGCGAAGAGACGAGGTCTTCCCAATCATCCATCTATGGTGGATGCCATCTCTGCCTTGACCACGAAGAAGTCCATCGATTTATTCTCCTCCTTCGGCATCTATACGGAGACGGAGCTTAAAAGCCGGGAGCTGGTGGAGTACGAACATTACAGTAAGGTGATTTCCATTGAGGGAAGAGCCATGGTGAATATTTCCGGAAAACAGATTATTCCGGCAGCGATTCGCTTCGTACAAAACTTGGCGGAATCCTTAAATGCCGTTAAGGCTGCTTCTCCGAAGGCCAGCACCTATGCCCAGGAAAAGCTGCTAAACCGGGCCTCTCAGCATTTGGAGGATATGGAAAAGGCCAGAGAAAAGCTTCTGCAGCATTTGGAAGAGGCTGCGGAGCTATCGGAGGAAAAGGAAAAAGCCTTTTTCTTCCATAAGGTGATTACCAAGGATATGGCGGAGCTGCGAGAGCCGGCAGATTTACTGGAGACCATCATGGACAAGAGCCTATGGCCTTTCCCAAGCTATGGAGACCTATTATACGAAGTTTCCGAAATTTAAGAATAAGACCTATCTTGCTAAAAAAATCAT
>CAUUUY010000049.1:0-9307 GCA_963548305.1 uncultured Oribacterium sp. | reverse complement strand
GATTATAGTGTGATTCATCGGGAGAAGAAAATGATGGAAAAGCTCTCGCTGTTTTCCCGGCATGTTTTAGACGGTCATGCCCCCTTTCTTCCCAAAGAAGACTTGCAGGCCTATGCCTTAAACGGCATTCAAACGGATCACGAGGCGGTAGATTTTGACTATGCCCTGGAGCAGATTCGTGCAGGAATGCACATCCATATCCGGGAAGGCTCCGCCGCAAGAAATTTAGAGGCTTTGGTTAAGGGAATACTGGCTCACAAGATGGATACCAGAGCATTTTCCTTCTGTACCGACGATAAACACATTGAAGACATCATAAGAGAAGGGCATATCTCCCACGCCGTTCGAAAGGCTATTGCACTGGGGCTTCCCACCTGCTCCGCCTATCAAATGGCCACCATCAATACCGCGGAATGTTACGGCTTATCTCATCTGGGGGCTATCACCGTGGGCAGACAGGCGGATTTTCTTCTGATTTCCGACCTGGAAAATGTTGAAATCACAGCCGTATATCACAAAGGAAAGAAAGTGGTGGAATCCGAGCATTTAAGCATCCCCCGCTGTCCTTCGAAGCTGAAGAAAACCGTTCACCTCTCTCCTCTGAAAGAAAAGGCTTTTCGTTTGCCCATTTCTAAGCAGGAAGTAAATGTCATTGCCATGGAAGAAGGGCAGATTACCACCAAACGTTTACAGGTGGTGCTGAAACGATGCAGCAATTTTACCGGAGAAAAATATCCGGAATATCAGAAAATCGCCGTTATAGAACGACATAAGGGAAGCGGAAAAATCGGCCGGGGCATCTGCCAGGGCTACGGCATCCATGGGGGAGCCATTGCCAGCTCCGTCAGTCATGATTCCCACAACCTGATTGTAATTGGAGACAATGACTGGGATATGTGCTTAGCCGTCAATGAACTCATCCGACTGCAGGGAGGATTTGTTCTGGTACAGGGAGGAAAGGTTTATGATTCTCTGGCTCTTCCTATTATGGGATTGATGTGTGATTGCGGTTTTATAGAAGCCAATGCACATCTGGAAAACATGAAGCAAAAAGCCCATGAAATGGGGGTTCCCGGTGGAATGGATCCCTTTATCAGCCTGTCCTTCCTGGCGTTACCGGTGATTCCGGAGATTCGCATTACGCCAAGAGGGCTTTGTCTGGTGCAGAATGGAAGGCCAAGGTTGATTCAGTAAGGGAAGATGTCTTTTAAAGAAAATGTTGGACAAATCCTCTTATTATTTTATGCAGTATGGTACTGATTTCGGGGCACGCTCCCGCTAAGCTCGCCTTCGTAGCTGTTCTAAGTTCAAGCTACACTTCGCTTGCTTTCACTAAGAACAGACGGGCTCACATTGCCCCGTCATCAGTACCATACGCATAAAATTCCTGTTTGGCTTTTGTCTACGCCATCCCTTTCCTAAAAGACGTCTTTCCTTACGGAATCACATTGCCCCGTCATTCCATACCATACTGCATAAAATTCATCCTCGCCATCTTAGATATAAAAGCATTCTATATCCAGTTCAAAGAAATCTATTCTTTACAATACCGCCTCTTTTCTTTAGGATAGAAATATTGCAAAGGACGTTTTTTTCTATAGAAATAAGAACTGTTGAAAACCGTAAATCTTGACCTGAAATACTTTACTCGATTTTTATAGAAAGAAGGATTCCAAAAATATTTTCTGAAATGAGGGAGTTGTAGTATGGGAAAGAAAAAGTGTCTGAGTCTTCAGCAGACGGTATGGATTGCCTTAGGGCTTGGTTTGGGTTTGGTCTTTGGACTGATTATGCCTGCTTTTTTCTATACTCCTTTAAATGTAATTGCCACCATTTATATGTCATCCTTGAAAATGATGATTTTCCCTTTGGTGTTTTGTAGTCTTCTTACGGGAATTATGGGCATCGGTTCCATTGCCAAAACCGGAAAAATCGGCCTCTATTCTCTTTTATGGTTTACGGCAACCACCCTTTTTGCCAGTGCTCTGGGCCTTTTTCTCCCAAAACTTTTAAATCTTGGGGTAGGAGCTCAGATTGTAGCTACCGATGTAAAAGTGGATGCGGTTGAATTTAAAAGCCTTTTGGGAACCTTGGAAAATATCATCCCTTCCAACCCTATTGCCGCATTCTCCGAGGGGAATATGCTTCAGGTGCTTTCCTTTTCTATTATCATGGGCTTAGCCTGTTTATCTTTGAAGGAAAAGGCGGATCCTTTTGTGAAGCTTTGCACCTCCATCCACGACATCTCCATTTTTATCGTGTCCAAAATCATGCTTTTCACCCCCATCGGTGTTTTTGCCTGTATGGCAACAGTAATGTACAGCAACGGTATTCAAACCGTTTTACAGCTGGGACAGGTTATGCTGGCTCTATACATCACCTTTGCCCTTTATGCTTTCATTGTGTATGGAGGCATTGTAAAATTCGTCGGAAAAATCCCTGTGGGCAAATTTTTCACCTCCATTGCCCCTGCCAGTTTAAATGCCTTTTCCACCTGTTCTTCCAATGCAACCCTGCCGCTTTCCATTGAATGTGCTGTGGAGTCCTTGGATGTTCCTGAGGAAGTGGCCTCTTTAACGCTCCCCTTGGGAGCCACCATTAATATGGATGCGGTAAGCATTCTGATGTCCTTTATGATTAGTTTCTTTGCCTCCGCCTTAGGGATTCCTCTAACACTGGATACCATGATCACGGTTTTGGCGGCAAACACCCTGCTTAGCATCGGAACTCCGGGAGTGCCGGGAGGCGCCATTGCAGCCTTTGCCGCTTTAGCGCCCATGGCAGGACTTCCCATCAATCAGATTTTGGGCGTTTACATTTCCGTAAACACCCTGGCGGATATGGGTGCTACCACGGTCAATGTTATCGGAGACATTGCCTGTGCCACCGCCATCAGTAAACAGTTGGAGAAAAAGAATGGATAAAGAACCCGCCTAAACGGGAGTCTTTAATAATAAGATGCTTTAATAATAAGATACTTTAAAAATAAGATACTTTAAAAATAAGACACCCCAAAAAAGCAAGTTCCCGAGTGTACAATCTGTGCATAAAATCCGGAACTTGCTTTTTTTACTTATTTTCTTTATAATTTGGATGTGTTTTACGTTTTTTAAAAAAAGGAGTATTTATGGGAGAATCTTATTTTGACGGTGGTTTATTGCAGCTTATCGGATGGTCTATATTAGGTAGCCTTATCACCGTATGTACCTTTGGCATTTGCTTTCCCTGGGCTATCTGCATGATTTATAACTGGGAAATATCCCACACCGTCATTAACGGGCATCGCCTTCGTTTTACCGGCAAAGCTACTAACCTCTTTCTGCAGTGGATTAAGTGGTTCCTGCTTTGCATTATCACCTTAGGGATTTATAGCTTTTGGCTTGGTATTGCCTTAAGAAAATGGAAGGTAGCCCATACTGAATTTGCTGACTAAGCTTGGCAAAGTAAAATATTTACACTAATTTTCTACAAAAAAGAACTATGGAGGTCATGCTTCCATAGTTCTTTTCCTATCTAAATTACTTTTTCTTTTACGCGGTAGGAACAATAATCTCTACTCGTCTGTTCTGCTGTCTTCCCTCTGCGGTATCATTGGTCGCTACGGGACGGCTTTCTCCGTAACCATGTGTAGTAATCTCCGCCGTTACTCCCTGAGAAGCCAGGTAAGTTTTTACAGAGTTGGCACGATTCTCGGAAAGCACCTGATTATGCTCATCCGTATCCATAGAGTCGGTATGTCCGTCAATCTGGAATGCGGTAATGCCCGCTTCCTTTAACACCGTTGCCAAATCATTTAAAATCTTCTCCGCATCCGGACGAATATCATATTTATCCACATCGAAAAGCACGCCGGAATCCAAGGTAATCAAAAGGCTGTTAGCCTCTAAGCTGGGTACTGCAGGAACCATGGAAAGCTTTGGCAGCTTGGTAGGCTTCTCCAAAGGCTTGGCATCTACAGTCTTTTCGTCATAGCCAAGGGAAATCACTGCCTTTCCCTGGCCATCATTTTTAATGCTTAAACCGGTCTCGCTGTTATAGTAGCTTCCGCTTCCATCCGGCTTTACATCAATGTCAATAGATCCCTGGGTATAGCTGGTGGAATGGTCGCTGACCATCATGGTAATGTCCTTCTTCGTGTCGGTGAAGATTCCATTGCCACCTTCGCTAACCTGGAGCGTAATGCCCTGTCCATCATCGGAATACTGTCCGGTACCGTCAGAATTCACCTGTAAGGTGATTCCCTTCTGCTCATCCACATATTGTCCGGAACCATCGGTATTTCTCTGGATGGTAAGACCTCTCTCCGCATCCACATACTGTCCTGCACCGTTTCCATCAGTCTGCACGGTAAGACCGTCGGCGCTCATCTGGCCGGATCCTCCTTCTCCCAACTGCATCACACTGTTTCCCCGGAAAATCTGATCATTCTCCAACTTTACAGGGGTTACGGTGATGCCGGGAACGGAGCTTAAGGCTTCTGTCTTGTCCATGGTAATCTTTGCTGCAGGATTTTCAAAAATGCCAAGACCGTTAATCTCCACGGCAGGAATTGCCGGAATCTCTCCCAAAGCATATCCGGGAACAATGAGATCCTTGGCATCGGAAGCTTCTTCCTTCTCAGTTTCTTCTTCCGTTTCCTTCTCCGTTTCTTCTTTTGTTTCTTTTTCTGTCTCTTCCTTTTCTACACTGCTGGGCTCTGCTGCTTTCTTACCGCCACAGGCACTCATCATGATAGCAAATGACAGGGCGATAATAGGATAAATCTTTTTCTTCATACTCTTCCTTTCCTCCTAAAGCTTTTACAAAGCGGAACTCGGCACTATAACACTCTTTTCCTACCGAAAACCGACAAGTTGCCTCTGCATTGTATCAAAAATACGCAAAAGGGTATAGGAATTTAAGAATTTTGTAAAATTTTAAAAGTAAGTATAGTTTTCCTCCGGCTTACTTTTGACGAAGTACGGTTCGTTCCGCATATTTCCCGAAGAAATGATATCCGGATCCTCCTTCACTGATAATATCCAAAAGTTCATCTGTCTTCGTCACCTGAATTCCCCCAAGCATCGTAACTCCCTTAGAAAATAGGCAATCCGGAAGCATGCTTGCGGTAGGTCCCACCACCAGAATCTCCGCATCTTTTTTCGCCATGGCCAAAAGCTCCGGCAAGGTATTATTCAAAATTGTCACTCCGGTAATCACCAGTAAGTCCGCCTCCGGTACGCATTCTCCGGCTCTTTCCGGAGGAAGGAAATAAGGCAATTCCCGCTCCTTTAAAGTCCTACTGTCCTTTTCCAAGATATGAAAATCCGCATTTTCCTGCATAAGCTTTCGGATTATGGGCACCAATGCTCCCACCACCACGGACTTCCGATATTTTTTTACGTCAATTTCATCAAAGGCATCCGCGCCAAGAAGGAGCTCATATTCCGGATGTGCTGTCTTTTCCCACACCAGGGTACTAAGAGCATTTAAGGTGGCAATGCCCAAAGTTCTTCTTAAGATATTCTCTGAGAAAATATCCTCCAGATAAGCTCTAACGCCTCTCCCCTTCAGCTTTCCGGAGAAAGGCATAGCCCTGGCAGAGCTTGGACAGCATACTGCCTCCGGAATCTCCTTCACCGGCGTAAAGCATAAACCGCCATGGCCTGTGGACAGCTTCACACCGGAGAAAAAGAGGCCGAACACCGCCCGTTCCACAGTAATACTGTCCAAATCCACTGCTTTCTCGATTTCCGTAATACATTCCTGTAGGAAGATGTTGCTTCCTTCTATTTTCTTTACTTCTTTCATGGTAACGCTCCTAATAATTTGCTAAAAACACTCTATTCCCAGGTAACTAATATACTCCATTTTCCCTCAACAAGATATTTCCTCCTCTGTATTTTCCATGAAGATTAACCGCTTCGCCGAAACTTCTCTCGAGATATAAAAAAAGAGAGCCCTCAGGCTCTCTTATAGAATTATTCCAATATTACTTAGACTCTTTTGTGCTCTCAGACTCCTCAGCTGCTGCAGTAGTCTCTTTAGCATCCTTCTTATCGTCCTTCTTCTCATCCTTCTTCTCGTCAGCCTTCATAGACTCCTTAGCTGCCTCAGTCTCCATCTTGCTCTCAGCTGCTGCAGTGGTCTCTGCCTTCTTACCGGAACAAGCTACCATTGTAAGAGCTGCTGTCATTGCTGCAAGTACGAATAATCCTCTAACCATCTTTCTCATAATAGTCTCCTCTCTTCTGCCAATTGCAGAAAAAAACATTTTTCTTTTTTTGCTTTCAGAAGCTAAAGAACGCATTTCTGAAAGATGGAAGTAGAATACTCCTCTGCTTTTTAAAAAACAAGATTTTTTTATTCATTTTAAAAACTTATTAAGAAAATGTTCCAAAAATCTTCTTTGTTGTTTGTAGAAAAGTACAAATTTTCGATTCTATCCTTTTAGCAACATACACACCATCATTTTATATTCCAATATTGGAATATGTTTGTATTTATTATTATTTTGTTCCCATTTCGGAATAAAAATTGCTTTATCCTATATTTTGCGCTAATATTGGAATATTATATTATGGAGGTGATTGCATTGGTTAAAAGAAAAGAATACTTGCATCGTCTGATTCAATGGAAGGATGAACAGCTCATCAAAGTTGTCACCGGTATACGCCGTTGCGGAAAATCCACAATGCTTATGCAGTACCAAGAATGGTTAAAAGATAATAATATTTCCGATGAACAAATTATTTCCATCAATTTCGAAGATCTGGAATATGAAGAGCTGCAGGACTATCAAAAGCTCTATGACTATCTTAAGCATCGCTTATGTAAAGGGAAGATGACTTATATTTTTTTAGATGAAATTCAGAAGGTTCCTTCCTTTGAAAAAGTCGTAGATAGTCTATATATAAAAGCCGATGTGGACATCTACATTACCGGTTCCAATGCTTATATGCTTTCCGGAGATCTGGCTACACTATTAACCGGTCGATATGTCGAAATCAAAATGCTTCCTCTATCCTTCAAAGAATTTCTTGAAATTTGCAAAATGGATCAAGAGCGAGGTCTGACAGAATATATGCGGGTTGGGGGACTTCCCTATATAGCCACAATGAATCGCACGCAAGAAAAACTCGAAACTTATCTGGAGGGCATCTACAATACAGTAATTGTAAAAGATATCGAAGATCGGCAAGCGAGGAAAGAAAAGAGTCCGGAGAAAAGGAAAATCTCAGATATCTTTCTACTAAAAACCATCGCAAAATATCTGTCCGGTGTTATCGGAAATCCGATATCTGTCCGGAGCATTACTGATTATCTGAGTTCAAATGGAAGAAAAATCTCTCCTAACACCGTGAGTGATTATGTTGAGGCTCTTACAGAGTCCTTTATTTTCTATTCTGCAGAACGTTTCGATATCGTTGGAAAACAGCTCCTGAAAGCTAATCGAAAGCTATATATTGTAGATTTAGGTTTGCGAAATTTTATCTTGCCTCGCAGCCAATACGATCTTGGATTTTCGCTGGAAAATATCGTCTATTTTGAGCTCCTGCGTCGAGGGTACCGTGTGATGATTGGAAAGCTGGGTAATACTGAGGTTGATTTCGTTGCAGAAAAACAGGGAGCCTATACCTACTTCCAGGTCACCGCAGATATGACCGCAAAAGAAACCTTTGACCGAGAACTGAAACCACTGACCAATATCCGTGATAACTACAAAAAAGTTATTTTAACCGGTGACCGATTAACTATCGGAAATTACAACGGTATTCAGATCAAAAATCTATCTGATTGGCTCTTAGATAAAGAGTAGGGTTGGAATCGGGATTGGAACTGTACGAGCGATGAGTAAGATGCCCTTTGGCATCTTGCCGCGAGTAGTTGCGAGCCTTGGGCGAGCAACTCGCAAGTTTACGGGATAAGAAAAGACTCTCCAAAAACTTGGAGAGCCCACATACTGAATATGTCTTTTCTTATCTCTTGGAGAACTGTGGAGCACGACGAGCTGCCTTTAAACCGTACTTCTTTCTCTCCTTCATGCGAGAGTCTCTGGTCAAGAAACCGGACTTCTTTAAGATAGGACGGAAATCGCTATCCATCTCGCAAAGTGCTCTTGCGATACCGTGACGAATTGCACCGGCCTGACCTGTGGTTCCGCCACCCTTAACGTTTACAAGAACATCTAACTTTCCTTCGTTCTGAGTTGCCACAAGTGGCTGACGAACGATGGTCTTCAATGTCTCTAATCCGAAATACTCGTCGATAGAACGCTTATTTACGGTTACCTTTCCTGTTCCTGGCATGATATATACTCTTGCTACAGAGCTTTTTCTTCTGCCTGTGCCGTAATTTCTGTTTGTAGCCATTTTTTATCCTCCCTTAGATTGATAGTGCAACTGGCTGCTGAGCCTGGTGCTTGTGATCCGGACCAGCATACACGAAAAGCTTCTTGTACATCTGTCTACCTAAAGGACCCTTGGGAAGCATTCCCTTAACGGCAAGTTCAATAACCTGCTCCGGCTTGTTTGCTCTCATATCTCTCAAAGAAGTTTCCTTCATGGAACCAACATAACGAGAGTGAGTACGATACAGCTTCTGCTCCAGCTTCTTACCGGTAACGGTAATCTTCTCTGCGTTTACTACGATAACATAGTCACCACAGTCTAAGAACGGAGTAAATGTGGGCTTTCTCTTTCCACGAAGTACTGCTGCGATCTCTGATGCAAGACGTCCGAGTGTCTTCCCCTCTGCATCTACTACGAACCACTTTCTCTCAATAGTAGAAGCCTTTGCTACGTATGAATTCATAACAACCTCCTATGTGTAGGCTACTTACTCTGGTCCAGTCAAGGGACTGATTTCAGTATTTAATGTAGCCCGGGCATTTGCCCTGCTTCTGTTCCGCTGTAATAACAGCCTTATCACTTTATAGAATTTCCCTTGTAATGTCAAGGCTTTTCTGCATTTTTCCGAGGATTTTCTTTGGCTTTTTTCTGCATTTTCTCAAGCTTCTTTCCCAGGGCTTTGCTTCGGAACTTTCCTCTACTTCCTGCTTAAGAACAATTTCAGAATTTCTCCGGAAAAAGAATTTTTCTTTAAATTTTGCAAAAAAGCATTCCCAAGTTCTTTTTTACCATGGTATCATAACACAAATTTTTCTTTCTTAGGAAAAAAGAAAAATTAGCGCCAGGGCTTCGGGAACCCCCAAGCCGACGAGGCAAACAGTCATCGAAAGATTCGGCGGATGCTGTTTCGGAGTAGTGCATCGTTAGGGAAAGAAAAAAAGCGAAATCAAAATCGTAACAAAAGCTTTCTCCGCACC
>CAUUUY010000048.1:0-9335 GCA_963548305.1 uncultured Oribacterium sp. | reverse complement strand
ATATCCTGGGCAGTGATGACACCGAGAATTTCCTTGTCCTCTCCCAGTACGGGAATGGAGTTTTCGGAGTAAGCCTTGATATTTTCCAAGCAATCCTCAATCCGCTCGTCCGCATAAACAAAGGGGTAGGCGGTTTCGGTAATGTCCTCAAGCTTGGTATCCTTTCTGGCGATGATGATATCCTTTAAATCTACGGCACCGTAATAGGATTCATTTTCATCCACCACATAGAGGGTGGAAATATTGTCATGCTCCGCAGCCTGCTCAATCAAGGAACGCATGGCTTCCCGAATGTTCAAATTGCTTTCCAAAGACACAAAATTGGTGGTCATACGAGAACCGATTAAGTCCTCACTATAGGATGCCAAAGACTGTAATTCTTTTCTATTCTCTAAAGGCATGCGAGAAATCCAAGCCTTCTTGATATCCGGTTCGGTTTCCTTTAATAAGTCTACCGCATCATCCGGCTCCATCTTTACCAGGATGTCGGAAGCTTTTTGAGGCTCCATTTCCTCCAGATATTGCCCTGCATCCTCTGCATATTCCATCATTTCCGCAAGGCTTTCCATATCCAATAAGGAATAGAAAACTTCCCGTTCTTCTTTTGTCAGCTCCGGAAGACAGGAGGCCATATCATTGGCATGGTAGTCTTCCAAACGCTCTTTCTTCACCGCGGGATCATCCGGCCCCCGCAAAATATCCAGAATTTCCTGCTGGTAATCCTGTAAAACTCTCTCTTCTTCGTTCATGTAAGCTCCTTCCCAAAAAACTATGGACACAGGGAAAAGAACTTATGATATTTTCACGATTTATCCGATCAGAAGGAAGGATTGATAGAAATTCACAAATCCTTGCCCCATGGAAATATCATAAGTACTAGGATCCGTGTCGTCGCCGCTTTTCATTTGCATTTTCCTTCCTTTCTCTTGAATTTAGCAAGTAAAAACTCGCATAAGCCTGTGTAAGTGTATCATGGAAGAGAAGGCGGGGCAATGGCTTTCAGGAAGAAAAAGTAAGAAGTTCTATATAGGGAGGAAAGCAAGATATGTTACGGAGAAGTCAATAGAATATTCCTGGCAGGTCAATAGAAAGTATCTTGTATAAGAGTCGAATAGAAGTTATAGTATTGAATATAAAAGCCTTTTATGGCAATGAAATTCAATGAAGGAGAAAGCTTATGGAAATCCAAAGAGATAGCTATTTAAATCAGCTTATTTCCTATCGCTTTGACGGCTTGGTTAAAGTGATTACCGGAATCAGACGATGCGGAAAGTCCTATTTGTTGAAGAAGCTATATAAAGATTATTTGTTGAATCATCAGGTGAAGGAAGAGCAGATTATCAGTATTGAACTGGACTTGGTAAAAGATATTCAATTTAGAGATCCACTTCATTTAAGTTCCTATATTAGAGAGAAGCTTTCCGGAACAACAGAGGAATACTATCTTTTTATTGATGAAATACAGATGTCGGATGAAGTACCGAATCCCTATAATCCGGAGGGAAAGAAGATTAGTTTTTATGATGCCTTAAATGATTTACGCTCCATTCCGAATCTGGATGTGTATGTGACGGGGAGCAATTCCAAGATGCTATCCAGTGATATTCTTACGGAGTTTCGGGGGAGAAGTGATGAAATTCGAGTCCATCCCTTAAGCTTTTCGGAGTACTATTCTGCAGTAGGAGGGGATAAAAATGAAGCCTTTGACGACTATGCTTTTTATGGGGGAATGCCCTTAATCTTATCAAGACCAAATGAACTTGCAAAGATGAATTACCTAAAATCCCTCTTTTCGGAGGTGTATATCAAGGATATCGTGGAGCGAAAGAAAATTGAAAGACAGGATATTCTGGAGCAGATTTTGGATCTGCTCTGTTCTTCCATCGGTTCTCTTACGAATCCGGCAAAGCTGGCCAATACCTTGCAATCCAAGCAAGGCATTTCTGTGTCTCCGAACACCATTCGAGCGTATATCGGACACTTGGAGGATGCCTTTCTCTTCTCGGAAAGTAAACGCTATGATGTGAAGGGAAAAGCCTACTTTGACTCACCAAATAAATATTACTGTGAGGACATCGGGCTTCGAAATGCCAGAATCGGTTTTCGGCAGCAGGAGATGACCCATATCATGGAAAATATTCTCTATAACGAATTGATGGTAAGGCAGTTTTCCGTGGATGTGGGGGTAGTATATGCCAGAGAAAAAAACGAAAAGGGGAATTCCATTCGGACGGCTCGAGAAATTGACTTTGTGGTAAATTCCGGCGGCAAGAGAAGCTATATTCAATCCGCTTATGCTATGCCTACAGAAGAAAAGACGGAGATAGAGCTTAGGCCGTTTTCACTTACAGGCGATTCCTTTCCCAAAATTTTGGTGCGAAGAGATATCGGAAAACGTTGGTACGATGACTATGGAGTATTGCATATCAATCTGATTGACTTCCTCTTGGATAAGGCGGTAATTTGAGATTTCTTTCTGCTTTTCTATAATTTCATTCATAACAGTAGAACAAGAGTAAGAAGCCTATAAATGGTATACCTACGCCATTTATAGGCTTTAGTCCCATATCAAAAAACCTACTCCATTTACGGATATTATCCGAATGTGGAGTATAGGTAATTTTGAAAGAAGGTCGTATACTAGGATAAAGTTCATGTTTCTATTCATAATATTCTCTTAATCTAATATTTCTTTTCACTACAAGGAGGAAACTCATGTCTAAATCTAAAGTTGAAAATGATATTGTGGAAAAGCAAAAAATCATTTCTTCTCTTACGCTCATGGATGATTTATTTATGAAAGTGGTTTTGCAAGATAAGGAATGTACAGAATATATTCTGCAAATTATCATGGGCGATTCTACATTAAAGCTGAAAAGACAAAGCCTTCAAAAGAATTTATCAAATCTCCATGGACATTCTTTGGTTTTAGACTGCCTCTGTGAAGATGGGAATAATAATATTTACAATATCGAAATTCAAAATAGCAGTTCAGGAGCTGATCCTAAGCGAGCACGCTATCATGCCGGTCTAATGGATATGCACTATCTAAAAAAAGGAAATCATTTTTCGCAATTACCCAAATCCTATGTTATATTTATTACAGCAAATGATGTGCTTTATGGGGAACGTCAGATTTATCATATAGAAAGAACAATACAAGAATCCGGAAAGCCGTTTTGGGATGACTCGCATATTATTTATTTTAATACATCCTGTGTGGATAATAGTCCCTTGGGAAAATTAGCCGAAGATTTACATGCAACAGAAACAAAGCAAATGAATTCAGATATATTATCAAGGAGAGTTGCACTACTAAAAAATGCAAAGCCAAATGAGAAAGGGGGCAAAGAAATGAATGTTTTATTAGAGAATTATAGGAAAAAAGCGCTAAAAGAGGGAATAGAAAAAGGAATAGAAAAAGGAATAGAAAAAGGTAGGGAAGAAGAATTTATTGCTAAACAAAAGGTAATACAATTAATGGGATTGTTGGCAGAACATGGTAGAATTGATGATATTAAGAAATCTTCTATGGACCAGGAGTATCTACAATCTTTGCTTTTGGAGTTTGGTTTATAAATCTGAACTACATCTGCAAATGAAGCACTAGAAGAGATAAGAGAAAAATAGGGCTTGTTTTAGCGGAAAGAAAGAGTATAGAAATTGCTTGCTTAGATATGATAATTATGTCATTATTATGGGAGAGAAAGGAGGTGCGTTATGCCTAGAATTATTCCAATAAAAGAGTTAAAAGATACTGCTAAAATCTCAGAAATGTGTCATGAAAATGAGGATCCCATATATGTGACAAAAAATGGCTATGGAGATATGGTTTTAATGAGCATAGAAAGTTATGAAGCATTACATCGCATGAATCAAATATATAGAGAATTAGAAATTTCTGAGGAAGATGTAGCGGCAGGAAGGACTACACCTGCAAAAGAAGCTCTGAAAGAAATAAGGGAAAACTATCAGGCTAAGCTGTAAGAGGGATGAATTATTAAAAATTAATATCATCCCTCTTTTTTGTCGAAATAGTTCCGTTGAAAAAATTTCTACTTATAAGAATAGAGCACTGTGGAGGAATGAATAATTGAAATGAAAGGATTTCTTTGCATGCTTTTCTAAAAAATAAAAATTAAAATAAAAATGCATTTTGCGAAAAAACTTTCTATTATAATTTTTTCAAAAAGGCCGATATTGTAGTGTGAGAAAGAAAAGGGTATTTATTTAGTACTTTCTCAGACGGCAATACGGCCCATTTTTTTGGAAGAATTTCCGGAAAAACCCGTGAAGCCGGAGAGAATAGAGAAAAAAGAGGAATGACAATGAGAGTACTTCGCAAAAAAGAAAGGAATAAGGGCCTAAAGAATTGGAAAGCCAAGCTTTCCATGCTTATGGTACTTTGCCTTGTTTTAACAGGTTCTCATGGACTGGTGCTATCGGCAGATGCACAGGAAGAACAGGGAGGTTCTCCAAACAGAATTGAAAGTAGAGGAGACAACGTTAAGCTCCATTTCAAAGGGGAGGATTTGCGCCAGGCTGCGGAAGCGGCTATTTATGAAGGCGTCAAATTTTCCATCACAGAAAGCTTAAGCTATAGTAAAGATCCCGAGCTTTTGCAGCTTTATAGAGACAGCCTTGCAGAAGGAAAGGAACTTTACGAAATCTCTCTGGATAATTTTGTAAATGGAACAGAGGCGGTTTATCAGGAAACCGGGGCTAAGGTAAGAGCTATTGTGGAAATCGATCCTACCGAGCGTACCGGAGAATTCGAAAAACAAGGAAAAGATGCCTTGGGATTTTTCGCTAAGGATTCCTCTTTTGGCAAATTAATGGAGCAGGGAAATCCCGATTGGTATGAGGAAGCATTGGCTCCTGAGAGAGAGAAAGAAAGACTAGCTTTGGAGAAGAGCGAAGCAGACAAGGCGAAAGAGGAGAAGGCTGCTCAGTCTCAAGAGGAAAATGCTGAACCCGCGAAGGAGAGTACTGAGGTTGTACAAGAAGCAAGTTCTGAATCCGCCGGTCAGGAAATGACTGAGGAAGAGAAGAACGCAGCTGCGAAACCGGACTTTATCAACTCTGATTCAAGTAAAAAGGAATACAAGGTACAGGGAACTGAGTTGATTCATTTCCTCTATGAAAACCACGGAGAACAGGATTTACGTTTTCAGCTTTTTGTAGATAGTAACAGCTATCCCAGTGTGAAGGTTCAGAGTAAAACAAAGCTTGCAAAATCTATTCTGGAGGATTTAAAAAGCTTAGAGGATAAAATCAAAAAGAGTAATGCGAAAAGGGAAGGAGAAGAACAAGAAGTAAAGCAGAATACGGAAGCTCTTCCATCTATAGCACAAAGTAATGAAAATCTGGCATCTTCTGAAGAAAGTCAATCTAGCGAACTTACAACTGCTTCTGAAGCGGGACAAAGTTCTGAGACAAGCACTGCAACAGAAGAAAGTCAAAGTACCGAGACTTCTGCTTCAGTCGAAGAGAGCCAAGAGCAAAGCACTGTGGTAATTACAGAGGTGAAAGAAGAAGAGGAGAATAAGAAAGAAAAGGCAATAAACAGTCAAGAAAATCCCGTTCTTGCCCTTTATCAGGAAATGAAGGCAGATATTACTCCATTCCTTTCCGAACTATATACCGCAAAATACCAAATCTATAGCTTGAATGAGTTAGGACGAAAGAGCCAACATAAAGAACTTGATGATTTTGGTGTTGTAGAGGTGTTTTACGATAAGGAAGCCTTTCATGAGGCAGTAAGCCTTCAGGTAAGTAAGAGAGTAAAACCGGAAGAGGCGCAAGGGGGCGAGGAAGAGCTAAGTGCAGCACAGGTAGATGCATTAAAGGCAAGAGGTTTATATGAAGATTCTCGTTCCATTGATATTCATTTTGTGAATGCAGAGGGCGAAGAAGTAGAACCTTCTCTTCCGGTAGCGGTACGTTTAAGTATTTCCAAAGATATTTTACCGGAAGAAGCTAAGCCGGAAAATATTGCTATTCATCACTTGGTAGAATCTGAAGGCAACGATAAGATTGCCTATGTAGAAACCGTTTCCGATACGGAAAAGAAGAAAAAGAATTTAGTAGAGGAAAATGCTAAGGAAGCGGAAGAATTGGTAAAAAATGAAGGCTTAGGAGGGAAAACAGAAGAGAAAGAGAATAATCAGCAAGGAACAGAAGGGGCCAAGGAAGAGGATAAGAACAGTATTACAGATAAGAGTGCTTATATTGTGCGAGAGTTTAATGTAAAAAGCTTCTCTATCTATACATTGACCTGGTCTCAAGGCCCAAATGCTGCGAGAAATACTACGGCGAAGTTCTATTATGTTGATGGGGATTTTCGTCAAGTTGGACCAAGCATCAGTGTGGATATGTCTCAGTTTACCGATGAACAGCTTTTGTATCAAAGTATCAGATATCCTTATGGGGGAGGATATGAAGTAAGCTATGCATATCAGGATCTTCCCGGCTATACTAGGCATGATCGGGTTTATCCGGGCTATTATGATATCACATGGATGAATGCAGATACGAATAGGGAATATAACAGAAATAACCTTATGGCATGGGGAGATGAAGTGTATTACATGTCCACCAAGCACATGGTTTCCAAGTTTGTGTATGACGATTATGAGTATCGAAGTGTAACGGAAGGTAGAACTTGGGGTGATTACTGGAATATGACCACTTGGGATAGCGGCCAGAGTCTTCCTAATTATCCGGATCGAAAGGTTTGTTATCCTTATTACTATTTCTTCTATAAGCTGGATACCAAAACCTATACCCGTACCTATCCTAAGAAGAACTTGGAGATGGAACAGGAGAAGTATATTACCAAAAAGGCGGACGGCTCCTATGACCTTACCTTGACGGCCAGACCGGTTGTGGAAGGAGGACAGAAGAACAAGCTGGATGTTATCTTCGTCTATGACAAATCCATGTATATGGGCTTCCCATACAATGAAGAGGTAAAGAAAGATAAGACCAGACCGGCATATAACAAAATTGATTCGGATGGTGGAGTAGGAACAAGGCACTATTATGGTAAAAAATTTGTCAATGATTTGGTGGAGGACTTATCTAAAAGCCCTGCCTATGATGCTCAATTTGCGCTGGTTACCATGGGAGGAACCAGAAATATAACTTATAATGTACCTGGAGGACAGTTCAAAGGAGTTAAGTCTTTATCCGATACTCCCTATAACGATGCAGAAAAAGTTCTTGGATTCACCAAGGATGTATCTTTATTCCAGCAAACAGTAAATGGAATCACCCTGGAAGGTCAAACCGGTAATGGACTAAACTATGCGGCAGGGATTAAGGAGGCCGTGAATTTCCAAAATGGGGCAACGGCAGGAGCTCATACCCAAAGCATTCGACAAGATGCCAGACGGGTGGTGATTTTCATAACAGCCTATGATCCAAACTTCTCTTATTTTCCGAAATACAATGCAGATGGAAATCATCCATTTTATTTCTTACAAAGGGCAGAGCACAATGCTGCCGGGCATATAAGCTATGGAAATGTTCCCGGAAAGGTTGTGGACAAGGCCAACATTGGAGGAGGTACTTCTGCTCTCCCGGAAGGTATTTATGAGTTTACAGCAGATTATCAGGCTGGATACTCCTATGGCAGTGGTTGTGGCTATGAAGAAGCGGCCTTAACCCAGGCCAGAGCGGAGCTTACGAATCTAAACAATGTTGATGCTTTTTATACACTAGGTCTTGGACCGAAGATAAATTACTCTCATTTAGCGGATTTGACAGGAGAGAGTGCACGGTGGATGATTCCAGGACACTTTTCGGAAAGCCCTCTTTCAAATAAGATTGACCAGGAGAATTTTTCCATAGCGGTACCGGCAGGCACAGCTAACTCCGGAATAGAATCGACAGTGAATAAAGAAAAGGATAGGATTCGCGGATTTGTGGCTCCAATTCGAATTACGGAAATGCATATCTGGGATCAGCTTAGTGAGAATGTGGAGGTGAATTTTGATCCAAGTAATCAGGCGGATAAGAATCAAAAACTCCGCGCTGAGGTTTGGAAAGTAGATGCACAAGGAAAGCCGATATCCAAGGTAGAAAATCCGAAAAGTGAAAAAGGTTTCTCCGGATTTTTGGGCTTTGGATACTGGAATAATAATAACTTTTTGGAAGTAGGACCGGTTTATGATGCGGGAAATCAGACTCTTAGCTTAAAGATTGGTACAGAGAACTTCAGCTTCCCGGCAGGCTATGAAATCCGATTAACGGTTAATGTTAAGCCTACCGTTAAGGCCTATGAGAAGTACCAGAAGAACTTTATGGACTACTTTGACAAGGAGACAGAGCGCCAGATCAAAGCGTCAGGCGGTGATATCGGTTATCTTGATAATGTTAATGGTTCCAACATTTCCGGTACTAGAACTCCTGATTCTAGCTATACTTTGAAGCGTGGAGATCTAAGAACGGATCAGTGGTATCTCTATCAAAAGACACCTGAGGAAACCTTCCATACTTCCTCCCAGAAAGACGGCTTTTATTCTAACGACGGCGCCTATCTCCAATATCGTAGGTTTAATGGAGATAAGAATACCGAAGTACCAAAGAATAAGTACCAAAAGCCTGTTATTCAGATTGAACCGGCTACCCTTAGAATTGTAAAGTCCTTCGTGGGAACGGCCAGCTCTACCGAAGAGTTGGAGCTTTTAAAGAACACTTCTTTCATCTTGAAGGAACAGATTCCCGGAAGTACCAATTATCGAGAAGTAAAGCGCTTTTCGATGACAAAGTCTGCTACCAGTACTGCTTTGGGATATCTTGTTTCAGAAGAGTTAAACGGAACCAAATTGTACGGAACCGGCAATCCTTTAACATCCTTCAAACCGGCGGGAACTCTAACAGCAACCATGAATGGTGGAAAGAAGCAGTATGTTTTAAGCATTAACGGCCTTATTCCCGGTAGAAAGTATCAGGTGGAAGAATCCATTAGTGCTTCCGGACAGAATCCTGTCATTGGAGGATCACAGCTTCATTTTAAGAAAATGGCCATTACTGCCGGAGAAGATAGCAAAGCTACTTCCGGAAACTATGAGATTGCTACCGTGAGCATGCGTAAGAATGAGACAAAAGAAATCAACGTGCAGAATACCTATGAACGGGAGGATAGACAGATTCTTCGAATTGAAAAGCAGGTAAGTGGAGAAATGGCAGATAAAAATCAAGTTTTCCCCTTCCGATTAAAGCTATTTAAAGCAGAAAATCAGCCTATTACACAAAGTGATTTCGATTCCATTAAAGCAGATTTCCCTGCGGCAACAAAGAGTGCTATTAGCTTTGATGCAGGAACTGCA